>JAFGVM010000012.1 GCA_016937995.1 Candidatus Delongbacteria bacterium | reverse complement strand
ATATCTGAGCTTTCGTTGTAATGAACAGCAGTTTTTCCCTGTGATTTTATATCTGAGAGTAATTTAACCATATCAAGTTTCTCATCCATTGTCAGCTGCTCCTCTCTGTCGATCTTACCTACGATAACATCATCAGCGATAGATAAAGCTTCTCCAAGTTCTGTCTGGAATATATTTCTCTTGGTAGTATTCGATCTTGGTTCGAAAGCAGCAATGATCTTTTTATCAGGGAATTCCCCTCTCATTTCTGTAAGAACATTTTTTATAGCAGTAGGATGATGAGCGAAGTCTTCTATCAATGTAGCTCCGTTGACTTTTCCTCTGTACTCCATTCTTCTCTTCACACCTTCGAAAGTTTCAAGAGTATCCAGAATTTTATTCTTATCAAGGTCATAAAATAATGAAGCAATGATCGAAGCAGTGATATTATATACCTGATATTTTCCGCACCGTTTTACAACAGGGGAGATGATCAGCTCATTTTCTCTATAGATATCGAATGAAGTATTACCTTCATCGTGAGTAATATTTCTTATCTGCCATTTGCATTTCTCCGACATTCCGAAAGAATCTATCTCAGTGAAAGCATTTGAAGTAACATCAACAACATTCTGCTCATCATAATTCGCTATAATTCGACCATTTCCCGGTACAAGGTTGACAAGTCTCGAGAACTCAAGCTTTATGTGATCTATATCTCTGTAAATATCACCATGATCAAACTCTATATTATTTATTATCAGGCAATGTGGTCTGTAGTGAACGAACTTTGGTCGTTTATCAAAGAAAGCGGTATCATATTCATCACCCTCTATGATAAAGAAATCACCCTCTCCGTTCTTAAAACCAGAAGTAAGACCTATTGGTATGCCACCTATGAGATAAGTAGGATCTTTCTCAGAATCTGTAAATATTTTAGCTATGATGGAGGTCGTAGAGGTCTTTCCATGTGTACCTGAAATAACAATAGAATTCTTATCTTTAATGAACATATATTTTAATAGCTCAGGTAAAGCCATGTAGCTGAACCTTTCATTCAAAGTTCTTTCTGCTTCAGGGTTTCCTCTGCTGATAGCATTCCCTATAATCACAAGATCCGGTTTCCAGTCAAGGTTGTTGGCTGAGAATTCGTTAAAGGTCTCCATGCCCTCATTCTTTAGCATATCCGAAATAGGTGGATAGAATGCCTTATCACTGCCACGAACGTCAAAACCGGCTTTTTTAAGCGACACTGCGGCATTGCCCATAAGTGTACCGCAAATTCCTATGAAATGTATTTTCTTTATGTTGAGCATAGTTGTTCCTTATGATGGTTTTTTGTAATATATAAAATATTATGAATTTTTAAAATATAAATAACATTTATCTGGTTGACTTAAAAAGTATGATGTGTTAATTTGTAAAAATAAGTTGCAAGAGAACAAATCTGTCGTGCTTGACATACCAATCAAAAAATGGAGGAACTAATGAAAAACACATATACTAAAAGAGTATTTGCTCTAATATTTTTAATTCTTTTTGGGATTACATTTTCAGGATTCGGATCAACTTTAACTATTACATTCAAAGATCAGAGTAAACAGGTTGTCGATCTTCAAAAGCCGTCTGAAGATATAATGAAATTTGAATTTTCTGGCAAGTCTGAAACTATTGATAAAACCATTACTAAAACATATATTGATAAAGGTAAAAAGATAGAGATAAATTGCGGGGAAGCGGCTTTCGTAACCAAAGTGATCGATCATGATACTGGAACTAGGAAACCGATGAATGCAGCTATGTCAAAAAATGGTCCAATTGGAGAACCTGATTACAAGAGTAACAAAGATTCTACTTATCTTACTCTCGGGTGTGGAGGATCAGTAGTACTCGAATTCGGTAATGTCTGGCTTGTAGATGGGGAAGGGCATGATCTGCATGTTTTTGAAATAGGTCCGGCGGTTGAACCTATGCAGCTTGAAATAAGTAAGGACGGAAACTCATGGATCGATATCGGAAAAATATCAGGTGGTACTGCTTCTGTGGATATTCATAATTATGTTTCACCAGGTGATAAGTTCCGATTCATTAAATTAACAGATCTTAAATCAGATTGCGGAGGTAATACTCCAGGGGCAGATGTCGATGCAGCAGCAGCAATAAACTGTATACCAAGGTAGTATTTAATATTTCATGAATAAAAATTGTTGATATAATGAATTTTTTATACATATAAATGTAAGAAACAATAACAATAGGGTGAAATCATGTCTGGTCTATCACATTTAATATATGCAAGCAAAGCTGATAATGACATAACTGAAAATGAGATATTAGAAATTTTAAAATTCGCTAGGAAAAATAACGAAGAAATCAATGTTACAGGAATGCTACTTTTTGACAGTGGTAGTTTTTTGCAGGTTCTTGAAGGTGAGGAAGAAGAGCTTAATAAACTTTTTAATACCATTTCAAAAGATAAACGCCATATGGATATTGTAAAAATTGTAAATGAGGCTATTCCTGAAAGAAAATTTAAGAACTGGAGTATGGGTTATGCTTCACTATCCAAGAGTGAATTGAGCAGAATTGACGGTATGAATGATTTTTTTCAGGGAAGCAGTTGCCTGACTGACCTTGATAAAGGCAGAGCAAAAAAGATCCTTATAGCTTTTTCTGAAGGAAGATGGAGGCTGGAATGATTTCCGATATTGAATTTACGCATGCATTCCAACCAATTATTGATACTGAGACCGGCAAGATAATTTCATATGAAGTATTATTAAGAGGACCACATAACGAACCACCAGGTTATGTTTTTAACGAGGTTGAGAACAATAATATGATGGAGTTTGATCAGAAGAGCAGAGAACAGGCTATATCTCTTGCATCTCAACTGGGACTTGATTGCAGCCTGAATTTGAACTTTACAATGGGATCTATACTTTTTGACAATGGAAGATATGTTGAAGATACTATCAGATCTGCTGAAGAGAACGGACTTACTGCTAAGCAGATCGTAGTTGAAATTCTTGAAAGCGAGATCATTGATCAGACAGAAGATTTCTCAATGGTTTTGAGTAAATTACGCAGGTCTGGAGTTACTATTGCTATTGATGATTTCGGTTCAGGATATGCTGGACTAAATATGCTTGCTGATATTTTACCTGACCTTATAAAATTAGATATACATTTAATGCAGAATATTCATCAGGATGGTGTACGTCAATCAATAGTCAGAGCTATATGCAGTTTATGTTTTGATCTGGGTATTGATATTCTTGCTGAAGGAGTAGAGCAAAAAGAAGAATATGATTTTCTAAAAAAACAGGGTATAACCATTTATCAGGGCTGGTTATTTGCAAAACCCGGTTTTGAGAGTTTCCCTGAAGCATCGTTTCCTGAATAAGATAGTAAATATTAATAATTTGCCATTAATGGATGTATTCAATAAATTATCTATGGCTCATTCATGCCGAAATAATTGTGGAATATGATCATGAAGAAGAAATATATTTTAGGGATCGACTGCGGTACTAGTCTGATAAAGGTTATGATCGTTAACAGGGATGCTGATCAGGTCGGTTTTGGTTCGACTGAAATTATGACTTTGCATCCGAAAGAAGGTTATGCAGAACAGGATCCAGTTGCTCTTTGGGATTCTGTTTATAATTTGATCTTGAAAACACTTTCAGACAACAATATTCTACTAGGCCAGATAGCAGCAATTGGAATTACAAATCAACGAAGCTCTACGATCGTTTGGAATAAGAAAACTGGTATTCCTTACAGCAATATGGTACTATGGTTTGATAAAAGAGCGGGATCATTATCAGAAAAATTATCCGGTATCTTGGGAACAGAAACAGTTGAACGTGTGGGAATGTACACGATCCCGAATACTTCTGCAATGTTGCTTACGTGGCTTCTACAGAACGATCCATCAGTAAAAGAAGGTGTCGAAAAGGGAGAAGCTCTTTTCGGTACAGTGAACAGCTGGTTATTATGGAAACTAACAGATGGAGAAGTACATTGCTCAGACATTGCTAATATGTCTGTTACTCAGTTCCAGAATGCAAAAGAGCTAAAATATGATACAAAAGTTCTCGATCAGCTTGATATACCCAAAGAAATTTTACCTGAAATAAAGGGGACAGGAGAAATTTATGGTTTAACTTCAGAAAAATTGTTCTTTGGTGAGAGAATACCCATTGCCGGAATGCTGGGGGATCAGCAGGCAGCAGTTCTTGGTCAGGGGTGTATATTTTCAGGTATGGTCAAAGCAACATTCGGAACAGGCTGTTTTTGTGTGATGAATGTTGGGAAGGAATATAATTCTCCTGCCAATGGTCTGTTTTCTCCGGTTTTATTGGGGAGTAAAAAAGATGCAACATACTCACTTGAAGGTTTTTTTGAAATTGAAGGTGACCGGGATGATGAGCAGATACTTCGAGATATTGCATTTCAGGTAAGATATATAATTAAGTCTATGGAAGATGTTTCAAAGCATTCAATTCAAATATTACGTATAGACGGAGGAATGTCTGAAAATGAATATTTATGCCAGTTCCTTGCTGATATTATAGGTATTCCGGTGGAAAGACCTGCAACAGGTGAAGCAACAGGATTAGGTGCTGTTTATCAGGCTGGACTTACAATTGGATTCTGGAATTTCGTTGAAGAAACAGCATCACTATGGAAGCTGGATAAAAGGTTTGAACCAAAGATATCAATAAGTGAAAGGGATCAACTATATTCAAATTGGTTAAGGAGAAACAGATAATGTCACAAAATAAAGATAAGCGAATGTCTGAAGCTATTAAGTTAGCAAAGATAGGCTTTTTTTCATATATGTTCGACGGAACGATATTGGAGATCGATCAGGCAGCTTTTGATTTTTTTGAGCTTGAAGGAATATTTAAAGATCCCGGATCAGTTACAGGTGAAAATATCGGATCTCTATTTGATTACAAAGGTGAAGTTGGAAGGTTAAGAAGGATAATAAAAGATAAAAAGAAGGTATTTAATTTAGAATATTCGATCAGAACTTTGAAAGGAACTGATAAATGGGGAATACATAACAGTTATATATTTATTGATGAAGCTACCGGAAAAGAAGCGATCCAGGTATGTTTTTATGATATTACTAGTATGAAAAAAAAAGAAGAAGAAAAAAGAATACTTGAAAACCGTTTACATCAGGCTGAAAAACTACAGTCGATCGGTCAGTTGGCCGGTGGTGTAGCTCATGATTTCAATAATCAGCTGACAGGTATTATAGGTTATGCTGACCTATTAAGGTATGCTTTGAAAGATAACAGAGAGCTTGCGCATTATGTTGATAATATACTGATCGCTTCAAAGCGCTCATCAGATCTCACGAATCAGCTACTGGCATTTGCAAGAAAAGGTAAGTATCTCTCTGTAGAAATAGATGTCCATCGAATAATTATGGAGGTTATATCTCTTCTTCAACACTCCATCGACAAAAGAATAAGTCTTCAGCAGGTATTCAAAGCTAATCCGCCTGTAATTAATGGAGATCCTACTCAGATCCAGAATGCTCTTTTAAATCTTGCTCTTAATGCGCGCGATGCAATGCCTAATGGTGGATCACTGGTTTTTGAAACAAATATTGTTGAATTGAATGAAGGATACTGTAACAAAAAAATAGAAAAAATTCAGCCGGGTAAATATATTGAAATAAGTATAACAGACACTGGAACTGGTATGACCAATGAAACGCAAAATAGAGTGTTCGAACCTTTTTTTACAACAAAAGATGTAGGAAAGGGAACAGGGATGGGATTACCCGCGGTTTACGGAACAGTCAAAAATCATAACGGCAGCATTGATGTTATTAGTGAGATAGGCAAAGGAACTACTGTTAAAATATATTTGCCAATTTCTTCATCTGTATCTGATATAGAAACCAAAGATGATATTGAAGATGTCGTTTTAAACAAAAAATTAAGAATACTATTAGTGGACGATGAAGATATGGTCCTGAACATCGGCAAAGAGATGCTGGAGTTGTACGGGCATTCAATATCAATTTGCAAAGATGGAATAGAAGCAGTAGAGTTATACAAAAAGAATTGGAAAGATATTGATCTCGTTATTCTCGATATGGTAATGCCGAGACTGAGTGGTAATGAGACCTTTTATGCGATGAAAGAAATAAATCCCGAATTGAATGTCTTACTTTCTTCAGGTTACAGTATTAGTGGTGAAGCTCAGAAGTTACTTGCACAGGGAGCAAAGGGATTTATTCAGAAGCCATTTACATTATCTGAACTTACAAGAAGTATTGCTGAAATATTTCCTCATGAGTCTATAGGTCAATTATCTGAATAAGAACGATCAATGAATAACATAGAAATTTTAATAGCATTACTGTATCTTCTGATCGTGATCTCTATCGGGGTCGTTAGTTCGAGAAAAAGTAAAAACAAAGATCAATTATATTTGGCAGGAAAAACTTTCTCCTGGTTCCCGTTAGGAATATCAGTAATGATATCTGCATTTAGTGCTGTGAACTTTGTAGCTTTTCCATCTGAAATAATAAAATTTGGTCCTGCAGTTCTTATATCTCTACCAGTATTTATCATTGTAATATTTCCGATATTTAAATGGTTTATTCCTTTCTTCAGACAGAGAAAAGGTTTTTCCGCCTATAATTTTCTGGAAGAAAAATTTGATGCGAAAACCAAACATCTGGCAACAGTATTATTCTTAATATGGAGATTAATGTGGATATCAGTAACATTATATGCTTCTGCCAAAATGTTGACCGTTTTTACAGGAATTCCCTTATATACAATCATTATAATAACCGGGATCACAGCTTTATTCTATTCTTCTATTGGAGGATTCAGAGCAGTAGTAACTACCGACTTGTTACAGTTCTTTATTTTATTCGGAACAATATGCTTGACACTTGGTGTAGCTATAAACAATGGTTTTCTATCTATGGATTCTTTAGGAGAATGGTTCTCTACTCACCCTTTTCCGGATGATTTCTATTCATTCAGTCCCAAAGTAAGAATTACCTTTTGGAGCGGACTGACCGGAACATTCATAGCTTTTATGGCAAGATACGGAGCTGACCAGATAACTGTTCAAAGATATATGGCTGCCAAATCTGAAAAAGAAGCAAGAAAAGCGATATTGCTGAATGCAGGAGCTGCACTTATTATTCTAACTCTTCTTTTATTGTGGGGGATTACAGTAACGTTAGTTCCCGGTCAATCATCTATTCCACCGTTGAAACAAATGGCATTTTTTATTCAATCAATGCCTGCTGGTGTCACAGGATTGTTCATAGCAGCATTACTTGCAGCTTCAATGAGTTCAATAGACTCAGGGTTGAATGCAATGTCGGCAGTATTGGCTGATGATATTAAATTATTCGATACTGTGACTAAGGGGAAAACAGGAACTTTTATTTTAGGTATTTTGTCTTTGTCAGGTGCTTTAATTCTTATCCCGGTCATGGCTGCTGAAGGGAGTATTTTTGTGGTAGCAAATAAAATTATACACGGATTTGGAGCACCGATACTATCTTTGATAGTTTTAGGTATGTTCTCAAAAAAGATAACATCAGCAGGAGTATTCTGGGGTACAATTCTGGGTGCAATATGTTCAATTGTTTCAGTTATTTTTATTAAAGACCTTGCAGTACATGCATATGTAATTATTAATTTAGTAGTTTCATTGTCTGCTTCTCGGATAATATCACAATTTAGTAAGGATAAGAATGAATAAAGGAATTTTAAGCGGTATAGCAGCTTATGTCTTATGGGGATTATTTCCGATATACTGGAAGCTTCTTCATGATGTTCCAGCTGTTCAGATAATCGGGCACCGTATACTCTGGTCTTTCATTTTTTTGATCGTCATCATACTTATTAAGAAACAATGGCGAAAATTTTATTCTTCTGTAACATCATTCAAAGTTTTTCGAATTTATTTATTGGCATCAGTTCTTTTGACAGTTAACTGGTTCATTTTTGTACTGGGGGTAAACTCAGGACGAATTGTAGAAACAAGCCTGGGTTATTTTATCAATCCGATTTTCAGTGTAATACTCGGCATTGTGTTTCTTCGAGAACGATTAAGGCTATTGCAATGGGTACCTGTTTTACTTGCTGCAATTGGTGTTATTTATCTTACAGTTATGTATGGGCGAATACCATGGATAGCACTTTCTCTGGCTTTTACTTTTGGATTATACGGTCTTGTTAAGAAAATTGCTCCTCTGGATTCGCTTTACGGGCTGACATTCGAAACTGCTCTGGTTTTCCCGGTTACTCTGATATATCTTGTTTTCATTGGTATCAATGGCAGTGGATCATTCCTGATTACTGATATAGGAACAAATATTCTTCTGATCGGAACAGGAGTAGTGACAAGTATACCCCTTTTATTATTCGCTTTTGCAGCAAGAAATATTCCTTTATCAACAGTAGGAATACTTCAATATATTGCTCCTTCGTTTCAATTTCTTATAGGCGTGATAATTTACAAAGAAGATTTCAGCAGTTCAGATCTTACCGGTTTCAGTCTGGTTTGGATAGCTTTGTTAATTTTTAGCTTGGAAAGTCATTTTTCAAATCGTAAACTTAGAGCATAAATCAGGTAGAAGGCTTCAATGAAAGATAAGTCAAAAGATCTTCGTCAGGGTATCAGATTGTCAATAATTGAAGGAGTATTTGCTCAGATCTACGGTTCTTTATCATTTATTGGTACAGTGTTCATTACAAAATTCGCGATCATGCTGAATGCAACACCTTTTCATTTCAGTGTACTGATGTCAATTGGTGCTTTTTCTCAGTTATCCCAGCCTCTTGGTGCGATCATTACAAGAAAGCTTGAATCACGAAAAAAAAAGACAGTTCTATATGCTGTAATTGGCCGTTTCATGACTTTGTTGTATCCGGTGATACCATTTATTTTTGACAGTAATACCGCAGTATATCTTTTCCTTACGATCAGCTTTTTCAGTTCGACGATCCTGGCAATTTCTGGTAATATGTGGATTGCATGGATATCAGATCTCATACCGCTCCGTTTCAGAGGTCGTTTCTTTTCCAACAGGTCGGTATATCTGACTGTTGCAGCGGTACTTACAGGATATATTTTCGGTTTTTTTCTTGATCTGTTCGATTCTGCAGAAGGTGGTGTGGTAGAGAATATCAAAAATTCATTTTCTATCGGAAAGTATTTCATAAAAGATGATCTTCCTTATGCATTTATAGTGATCTTTGGTATTGCAGCCGTTGCGGGTTTGTATGGTCTTAAGATACTTAATAAACAGCCCGAGTTGCCCAAGGAAATAGAGACTGAAAGTTCAGTTGCTTTATTGTTCTCACCTTTCAAGGACAGGAATTATCGTAAACTGATCTTCTTTGGATGCTGGTGGATGCTTGCTATAGGTATCGGTGCTCCTTTCTGGCAGCCGTTCATGATCACTAATTTAAAAATGTCAATGCTTGAACTTCAGATCTACGGTACTTTTGCTACTGCAGGTTCACTTCTTATGCTACGTCCGTGGGGAAGGTTCATTGACAGGTACGGTAACAAGCCTGCTATGATAATAGCCATAATACTCGGTTCTATCAACCCGTTCATCTGGCTTTTCGCGACACCTGACAGTTACTGGTTCCTGTTTATTGAAGCAGTGTTATCCGGTGTGATGTGGTCTGGTGCGAATGTCATCATCACAAATTTTGTTCTTGCTGTGGCACCTCAAGGAAAACAGCAGGTATATTCAGGTATGTTTAGTGCAGTCTCAAGTCTAGCAATGGTAGTAACGATGCTTTTATCGGGAACTTTCCTTCCCGGAGCTATGGATATTTTTGGTCTTCATCTTGTATCTGAGCAGGTTCTTTTCGGTTTGACATCTGTTCTTCGTCTTACAGCAATAATCCCGCTTATTTGGATTTATGAACACAATGCTAAAACTAT
The DNA here is from genome assembly GCA_016937995.1 of Candidatus Delongbacteria bacterium. Taxonomy (GTDB): domain Bacteria; phylum UBA4055; class UBA4055; order UBA4055; family UBA4055; genus WTAK01. Next base: position 21,504 of record JAFGVM010000012.1, on the reverse strand, counting down.
GATGGTCGTATTATCAAGACTAAATACTTTTGCTAAAGTAAAGATCATCCAGTATTCTCAAAGACTGTTTAAATAGATTAATTAATATTTTGTATTTGATCATTTCCCCATTATCTCATCGATCTTTGCTTTAACTCTGATACCTGATCTTCCGTCAAGACCGGTAAAGAAATAATTTCTGTATTCTTCAAGCTTTGCTTTCATTTCCTCAGTAGGGTTGAGGGCTTGCTCTACAGCAGGAATAAGATCATCTGGTGACTTCATATGGGGGAAAGCTCCAAGTAGCCATTCTTTGGGATCTATTGATAACACAGACATTCCATCAGAGTGATTCAGCTTTTCATAAGGAAGTTCATAGATTATACCGTGTTTACCCATTGCAAGGAATTCATTGATAACACTAGAAGTATCACTGATCAAAGTATCTGAAATGTACATATATGGATAAATGTCATAGTCTTCTTTTTCGATAAGGAAAACTGATGAATTCTCTTTAGCCAGTATTTCATAGTATCTATGCTGAGAATGTGAAGCATATTTCCCACCCCAGCTGTAAGGGTGAAGTTTTATTACTAGATTATACTTCGGTAGTAATTCTGCAATTCTACCTTTGATATGCTCTATGCAACTTGGTTTATACGAAGGTGCATAAAGAACTGTTTTCTTATCCGGATCGATACCGATCTTTTTTACAAGAGAATCTTTATCATATTCTCCTACCCAGAAGAAAGGATCAAGCTTAGGAAGTCCGGTAATATAGAAATCAGCCTTATCTTCCCAGTTCAGAGATTTTATATAGTCATACCAGTACTGACCTTCAAGGAATACATGATAGTGATAATCCTTCTGCTTTACGATGTTCCTGATCCTAAGTGTTTTAATTCCTACACCATGGTCAAGATGAACTCTGATACACTCACCGTACTTCTCAGGATCTTTAAATGCATCACCACAGACAACAAGGTCAAATCCAGCTCTCTCATCTGTAAGCTTATAACCCTCTTTTTTCATCCATTCAGCGATACGGTTCTTTTCATTGATAAGAAATATACCAAGAAATCTTTTCTGATCTTTACCGATCCGAAAGTAAATATCATAGTTGGGATCTTTCACCATTTCTTTGTATAGTGGATATAGTGAATTGAAATAATATTCTTTTTTCAGGTCAAAAAGTACTTTTATCATCATAAGTCCGTGTTATAATTTTAGCTCATGTTGCTCAACGATAGTATCATTCTTAGTCTTAATATACAAATAACCCGCAAAACCGTCAATATCTGTTCCGTTGATATAAATATCTCTTTCAGGATCATCTGGAATTTTGGTATTGTAACCAAGAAGAAAACCAATAAATGAACTAACGTCGAAATGACATCTGATATTATTACTTACGGTCTTAATTGAATCAGCTTCAGAATTCGTATAGAATACAAAAGGAACATTGATCACTCCATCTTCAAAGCAACCGTGACTGTTCCTTCCGTTCTCACCAAGTAACTCACCGTGATCAGAAGTGAAAATGAAGAATGTTTCCAAAGGTGAATTCTTTGATAGATGATCTATCATTTTACTAAGCACCAGGTCTGTATAAAGAACGGTATTATCATATTCATCTTCAAAAGTACCGAAATACTCAGGATACTGCTTGAAACAGGGAGAATGTGATCTTCTCTGCTGCAGAATTATAAAATTACTGCTGTTCAGATCGATATTTTTAAGTAATCCCACAAGATCAATATCGTAATCTTCAGGTTCTTTCAGAAAATCTGTCATGTTAGACTTACTGCAGAAAGTATCAATGTTCTGTCTTGATAAGAGACTGTGCATGGTTTCAAGCTGACTGAAAGAATTCCTTGAAATGAAATGGGTTGAGAACCCATTTTCTTTTGCAAGCCTGAAAAGATTATTCTTCTGGTCAATTATTTGAGCATTATATTCAGGGGAGATCAGCCTGTTCATAAGTACAGCAAAAGAGGTATTGGTCATTGTTCCTCCCGGGAAAATATTTCGGGAAGAAATTATTCTGTTTTCAGCTAATGAATCTAATCTGGGTGTGGTTTTCCGATCATAACCAAGTAAAGAAAGCCTGTCGCTCCTAAGAGATTCACCTATGACCAAAACGATATTCCTGTTTGGTTTGTCAATGATCTTTTCAGGCTCTGATAATGATCTTAACTCATCATAAGATCCATTAATTTTCTTAGGTAAGATCCCAACTAAAAAGTAATTTGTGGTTCTGATATAATTTTCAAATGCAAGTCTGTTGGGTCTGGGATAAATGAGCCTTGACTGAGCATTGTTTAATCTTCCTTTTGAATTATTCAATACCGAGAATATGATTATCAGATGAATAATTAAACCTGCAGGCAATAAATAACTTGAAAACTTGAAGTGGAATAATTTATCATGAAATAATTTGTTAATGTAGAATAGTGAGACGAATAAAAATATTACGATCAGGAAAGGAAAAACAAATTGTGGGATCAAAGGTGCAAATGATTCAAATACCTCTCCTGTATTCTGAAAGAACTGAATAAATGAGATAGGAGGTAGAATATTTCCAAAAAACTGGAAATAAAAGAACTGGAACATCGTGATCGCAGATAAAACTGATATAATGATTATCCTTACCCGGAATTTTGATACAAGGGAAAGCATTAGGAAGAACATTATAGGATATGTCAGGTTGCTTTTTGTAGGATAGTATGTGTAGTATGAATTATAAACAGAGTACAGATAATCACATGATGCTGCAATTCCCAGTGAAATTATAACATACAGGATAATGTTTTTTGTTTTATTAAGGTACATTGAGTATCGAATACTTATTTTTATTTATCCTTTCCGGGGAATATTGTATCAATTAAGTTAGATCTTCTGAGGTATTGTTTTATCATTACAAGGTCAGGGTGGAAGTCAAGCTCACTCCAGTCATTTTCCATACATTTAGAATAATTAACCGGATATCCTTTATCAATTATCTGCTGTATAGCCTTCAAGTAAAATACATCACGGTTCGATTCATCTCTGACCATTTCTTCAAGAGTATCAACATAGATCTGTGGACCTCTGCCGGAGAATTTTATAATACCTACTGATTCTCCGTTTACTTCTTCCATTGATATCTTTTTACTTACCTGCTGAACAAGTCCATCACTGTGAACCACCTTCATATCATCCTCATCATACTTTTCCTTCTCATCGATCACCATAGTAATATTACTTTCGCTTTTAAGAAGGTTTTCTATAACTGAAGGCTTAAAAATATCGTCTCCGTTTATAGTGATAAATTCATCTTTCATCCAGTGTCTTGCCATCCATACTGAAATAAGGTTATTAGAACAGTCATAGAATGGATTAAATACGGTATTGATATTAAAATCATCCTGATATTTTTTTATTTTAGCTTCTATCTGTTCTGCTCTATATCCTACAATAATTGTAACATCCTTTATATTATTTTCTTTTAAACTATGAAGCTGGGATTCAAGCATAGTTATACCATTACCTATTTCAAGGAGGCTTTTCGGTGTGTTCTTGGTCAATGGGTATAGTCTTGTGCCTTTTCCTGCTGCAATTATTATAGCTCTCATTGTATTTTCTCCTTTTTGAAGAGTCGCAAAGTGTTGCGTCTTTACGGTTTTTCTATAGCTTTATCATCTTTCTTGAAATCATACTCTTTCACAGCTATCTTCCAGTCATCATAACGATAGGTCAGGTAATCCTCATATTTTTCAGGTACAGAATAATCGTATCCGTCAAACGGGAATTTAGTAAGTTGCTCATAGAAATGAAACGGTACGGATTTCAGTACAGGATTCTTGATCCCAACAGTCCAGAAATATTTCTCATCAACCTTAGTTTTTACAAATACATCAAGAAGACTTACACCTTTCAAAAGAAATTTCCTGGTTTGGATCTTAATTAGTCGTACTGAGCCTGCAGGGAAGTGGGGCATATCTTTCTTAGATTTTCTGATTCTGGTTCTATATCCTGCAAGCCAGATCTTCCATCTGATCTTAATAAGTTTATCAAGATGATCATCTGTAATGGTCAAATCCAGGTCGTTATCCCACGGAAGTAACCTGTTTTCTCTAATGATACCTAAAAGAGTTCCGCCTTCAAGAGTATAAGGAATATTATTCTCATCAAGTATCCTGCAGACATCTTTTAGCATCTTTCTGGCAGTAACTTCAAGTTTTCCGGTAAGTGTTAAATTTCCAGCCATTTAATTTAATTCCAATTATTTTAAGTGTCCGTTTCTGAACTTCTCATGATAAAGTATCCGTAACTTTCTGAAAATATTCAATGGTTTTTTCTTCTTCGGGAGTTCATTGTTTTTAATAATATCTTCGAGAACTTTGAAAATATTAGTAGCAATATTGCTATTGAGATAAGGATTAACTTCATTGAGATGTTTCATTCTTATAGCAGAATGTTCAGCTGGATCAGAGAGAGTTCTGTCTAAAGCAGATCTTAGTTCCTCAGGTGATGAAATATCAATACCTTTATCTTTTCTACTCATTGTTCTAAAGGTTATAACAGGTTTATCCAGAGCCATGAATTCGTAGATCACTGAAGAAGTATCAGAGATCATTACGTCAGCTATATACAGATAAGGAGTGATATCATGAGTGCTCACCAGAATAATACGTGGATCTGAAAGCTCTCCGATCTTTTGAATTGTGTCCTTATCCATGAACTCATGAAATTTCATCAGCCAGATCTCATCGTCTTTTATGATCTCTGGGATAATACCAATAAGAGCATCAGCTGACTGCATCTTCTTACTGAATGTCGGAGCATAAAGAATTATCTTTTTAACAGTTGGAAATCCGTACTTTTCTCTAATATTCTCAGCCGGATAAGACATTATATGATCCATTTTAGGCCAGCCTGTTTCACGTACCAGAAAATATCCATATTTCTTTTGCAGTTCATTGAATTTCTCAGTTACAACAGGACCAGAAGTAAGATACACATCAAAGAAATGTCTGATCTCATAATGAGATGGTTTTTCTATCCCAATTCCATGAAAGATCTCAACTTTGATCCCGGGAAGTCTAAAGTCAACATAATTACCGGGTGACAGGCAGAAGTCAGGATTGAATTCAATTCCTTCCTGAACGGTAGTTATTACAGTTTTATCAGTCCATATATTTTCTTCGGTTATTTTCTTTTTCACTTTTCTGGAAACAAGAATAACATATTTATCTTGAGTATTATCAAGATATTCCATCAAAGGTTTGATAATAGTGATTGAATAGGACTTTGATATGTAGAATAAATATTTCATTAGCTGCTTTTCAGTCCGTTCTTTATTTCTGTGGTTGAAATTCCATCAGTTCTCGGTAGATATACAACTTGACAATATTCTTTAAGAAAGTCAAATTTACTTACCCAGTCGTTACCCATGACAAAAATATCAATATTGTGATTCTGTACATCTTTAATTTTCTGTTCCCAGTTGTTCTCAGGTATAACTTCATCAACATATTTTAAAGCTTCCACTATAGCTGCTCTTTCTTCGTATGGATATGTGCATACTTTATCCTTGATAAGATTAAATTCATCAGTAGAAACAGCTACAACAAGATAGTCTCCGAGTGCTTTTGCTCTTTTAAGAATATTCAAATGTCCAATATGAAATAGGTCAAATGTTCCGTAAGTAATAACTTTTTTCATTAAGATTTCCTGTTTTCTAAAAATTGTTTAAGTTCCTGAAACTGATCGAACACCTGTTCAGGTGAAATATTAAATGTATTATCCTTAGGATCTCTGAAATCAAAATCCCTTAGATATTTATGGATAGGTAAGTGCCATGAAGTCCATTTTAGAGGATCTGTCTTAGGTCCGAATATAGCTATCGTTGGCGTGTTCATAGCCACAGCAAGATGAATAATACCTCCGTCGTTGCCTATGTAGATAAAAGTTCTTTTCAGTAATGCTCCAGCCTGATTGAAAGTTGTATTTGGAGCAATTACAGGATCTGTTTTCATTTGAGATGCCATATACTCTACTTTCTCTTTTTCTCCCGGACCCCATACCAGTATAACCTCAAGTCCTGCTATCTCTTTTATCATATCAGCTACCTTTGCAAAGCGCTCGAAAGGCCATTGTTTCCTGTAAACAGGAGTTACAGGTGAAAATACAACAAATTTCTTATCAGTAAGATCAATTTCTGTCAGCCAGTTGTTTACAAACTCTATAGATCCAGGTTTAACATGATAAAATAAATTTTCACCGTTATACTCTATACCTAAAGGGGCAAGCAATTTGAATTTAGCCTTGCCGGCATAGACTTTATGATCTCTGTCCTCTCTATAATTGTAAACCCAGTTATAACCTTTAAACCAGTTACGAAGTGTTTTTCTGTTCCATCCAAGTTTGTATTTTGCCCCGCTGAATAAAGTTATCTGAGATGATCCCGGACCTCTTATCTGATCTATTATCATATCATACTTTAATTTTCTAACTCTGAAGATCGTCTTTACTCTTTCCCAGTAGTAAGCTAAAGTCTTACCTTTCTTCTTTTCCATCAGGATCAGATTATCAAGGTCGGGATTATCTTCCAGTATAGTTTTGAAAGGTCTCTGGACCAGATAGTCGATCGTAGCTTCAGGAAATGTTTTTCTTAAAGGGGACAGGTATGCAGTGTTCAATAAAACATCACCAAAAGGTTTGTATTGTATCACAAGGATTCTTTTAATCCCAGCTAATTGCTTTGCACTCAGTTTTCTTCCTACTTTGCTTCCCAATTCTACCTCAGTTATTTCTTTTTATAATCAACGTATTCTTTTTCTTCGACCAGATCAGAATTATACTTCAGATTGATCTCTTTTTTCACTGCTGCTCTATCATCGTTGATGAAGTATACACTTCTGGCTAACTCAATAAATTTAGTTCCGAATTCTGACTTTGATTCTTCAATTCTGATATCATCCTCAATATGCCAAAGTTTCAGATTAATTTCTCTTAGATCTTTAAATTCTTTTGAATCTGTAGTAATTCCAATTTGGTTCATAGGTACAGTTAAGATGTCATATTCTTTCTGAACATTAGATTTTTTAACTTCATCTTTAAATTTTTCAAGTTTGATCGACAGTATTGTTACCTTGTCAACCAGTTCTCCAATAGAGATATCAATTTTCATTATTTGCCTCTTCATACTGATTATTTTTAATAGAATTATTTATCAATTCAGAAACTTTCTTTGTAATGTTTTTATAGCTGAATTCTGATATTTTATCAGGATCAGGATCATATTGCATTTTTTTGTTTTTCCATGAATGGTAAAGATCCAAAAGGGTCGTTGTTATTTCTTTTTGATCGTTTATATCAACGGTATAACCTTTTTTAGTTACTTCTATGAGTTCGCTTAAGCTGCTTCCTTTTCTATTAAGGAATAATACAGGCCTTGGGATATTGAAATATTCGAATATTTTACCTGAATATACTCCCTCGGTCTTCTTATCATTGATCAGCATAAAAAGAAGCAACTGATTGTGATATAGCCTGGAAATACTTTCTTTATGTGGTAAAAATCCTAAATGATTTATCAGACCGTATTCGAATAATTTAGGATGTTTCTTTTTTATTACTTCTGAAGCAATAGGAGTAGCAATATTGAGTTTTATTGAAATATCATGTTCTTCATAGATCTTTATAATAGCGTTAATGATCACATCAATAGGTGCCATTTTGCTGAAAGTACCACTATATCCGATAGAGAACTCTTTAAGATCATGAATATCTCTGACATCGGATACTATGGGAAAGTCCTTCGTGTCAAAACCATTGGTGATCGTATGAATATTAGCATTAGGATAAATCTCTTTGTATCTGTTTGAAATAAACGGTGTTACTGTTGTGATAATATCTGCATTTTCAAATGCTTCTTTCTCAAGAGCTATCATTTTATCTTTGATCTTTTGTGGTTTGTCTGCATTATAAAAATTGAATGAGAAGGGATCTCTGAAATCAACTATTACCGGTATTCCAAATTTTTCCTTCAATGGTTTGACCAGTGATAATAATGAAAAACTTTTCACTGTAATGAAGATCGCGTCAATTTCTTTTTCAAGTGCTATCTTTTTTATTGTTTTAAAAGCAAAATGACACCATAATTTGTATTTATCAGGAAAGAAAAAACGATCTACAAACTTGGAAATATCTCCGGGAAAGAATTTACGGTAATCAATGAAGAACGGTCTGTGAATTTCAAGATCCTTACTCAATTCTTCAAGCATTGAAATGTCTTTGGTGGATCTTTTTGAAGAATACGAAGGAACAGTAACAATAATCGGATTAATACCATGATCAGGCAGATATTTAGTGATCTTGGTCACTCTCTGGACACCTATGCCACCTGTAGGCGGAAAATTAGTAGTAATTATCAAGCAGTTCTTCATCTATCTCTTTATTTCGTTAAAAAATTCAATAACCTTATCAGCCATTTTATCTTCTGTGAATCCTTTTTTTATCGTATCCAGTGCGTTTATTGCAAAACTTTGTCTTAAGTTTTTGTTCGTGATAAGTTTTTCTAAAGCTGATCTTAGTTCATTTTCATTTTGCTTGGGTATAAGGAAACCATTACTTCCGTTATAAACAAGCTCAGATACTCCGCCTACATCCGTACAGATCACTGCTGTGTTAGAAGCCATATATTCTATTACAGAATTTGGAAATGATTCAAGGTAAGAGGCAAGTACAGCTAAATCATAAGATCTTGCAGTCAGCATTACATCAGTTACAAAACCTGCGAATAAAACTCTTTCTCTGATATTAAGTTCATCTACCAGTTCTTCAAGTTGAGTTCCAAAACTACCTTTGCCGGTGATCACTAATTTTATGTTATCATATTTCTGCGATAAGGATGCAAAGACCTTTATCAGTAGATCAATACCTTTATTTTTATCAAGTCTGTCTGAGATACCTATCACGATATCATCTTTTTTTGCTCCCCAGCTTTCTCTTTTATCAGCTATTTCAGCATCAGAAAATTCAGGAATTATCTTTCCGGTATGGATCACTTTTGTTTTTTTTGGATCAAGCCATTTAATTTTGTTTATAGCTAGTTTTCTTGTATAATCGCACGGGAAGAGAAAATGATCCACAAAATTACTATCAAGAAACTTACCGGATTTAAAATCCTTCTCATTTCCTATTCTTCTTACTACAGTAACACCTGTCAGTTTTCCTGCTATTCCACCAAAGATCACTTCTTTTTTTATATTTGTAACGATGATATCTATCTTATGTTTCCTAATGAATTTAATAAAGAAAAATAAAGTCCAGGGATTATAATTCATTCCAAATTTTATAGTATGCAGTTCCAGATCATCAGGTTTATTTTTTGCCAAAGCTGAATTTCTGCCTGTTACAATAAAACAGTTGTGACCTTTACTGATCAAGTTCTTAGCAAGTGTGGTTTTCCAGGAAACTACACCCGCCCAGCTTTTTTTTGAATTTAGGAATAAAATGTTCATTAAATTTAATTTCTTATGAATTTATCGATATTATTGTTGAATTGTTCTATTGCAATATCGTAGTCATCAGGTCTGCCAATATCCAGCCAGTATCCATTGAAAGGGTAGCATTGTACATTCTGGCCCATTTCCATTAATTTTAACATCAACTCGGGAAAATCAAAATATTGATCATTCGGAATATATTCGATCACTTTTTTACTAAATGCATAGACACCCATACTGACATTATAATTAAGAGTAGGTTTTTCTGTATAACCAATTAGCTTGTTTTTATTATCAACATCTAGAACACCTAGATCGATCTTCACAGGCTTTTTATACATTGCGATCGAGCATAAAGCACCTGAACTTTTATGGTATTCAAAGAATTCCTTAAAATCCAGGTCTGTTAGAACATCTCCGTTCATAACGAGGAAATCATCATCTAATTCAGATATCAGCTTCAATGGCGCTGCAGTTCCAAGAGGTTTATTTTCAAAAGAATATTTAATATTCAGATCCCAGTTGCTTCCATCGGAGAAAAATGCCTGAATAAGTTCTTTTAAATGACCTACAGCCATTGTAATATCAGTTACTCCGAAATATTTCAACTGTCTTAATAGTACTTCAAGTATGGGGTAGTCACCAATAGGCATTAGAGGTTTTGGTAAAACTGTTGTATAAGGTTTTAATCTGGTTCCTTTACCACCGGCAAGTATTACAGCCTGCATAGAGACTCCTAAATGTTATATATTCCAGGTTTATATATTTTCATATTTTCTTTCATCCATTCGATGGTCTCTTTTAGTCCTTCTTCTAAATTATATTGAGGTTTCCAGGAAGTATTATCAACGATCTTTTTATTAGCACAATACAATCTCTCAACTTCACTGTTATCCGGTCTAACTCTATCATTCTCGGTTGTAACAGAAATATCAGTATCCATAAGTTTTGCTATCTTTTTTACAAGTTCTCCGATAGATATCTCAGTATTCATACCTATGTTGGTAACTTCACCGAACAAATTATCTGCCAATGCGATCTCTAAGAAACCGTTCACTGTATCCTTCACGAAAGTAAGGTCTCTTGTCGGAGAGAGATTACCGAGTTTAATATCTGTTATACCAGATAAAATTTGACTGATGACTGTAGGTATTATAGCTCTTGCAGATTGTCTTGGACCGAATGTATTAAAAGGCCTTATAATTTTAACTGGAGTATCAAATGATCTGTAATAGCTGACTGCAAGCTGATCTGCGCCTATCTTTGAAGCTGAATATGGTGATTGTCCTACCAGAGGATGTTTCTCATCAATAGGTACGTACTGGGCGGTTCCATATGTTTCACTTGTAGAAGTGACCATCACTTTAGAAATATTGTGTTTTCTTGAAGACTGTAAAATATTATAAGTTCCTTCTACGTTTGTTTTTATATATGCCATCGGAGAAGTGTAAGAATAGGGAATACCGATCAAAGCAGCCAGATGAAATACAGTATCACAACCTTCTACAGATTTTTCAACTGAATCATAGTCTCTTACGTCACCTGAATATATTTCGATATCATTTTTTACTTTCGAAGTTTCAAGCCATCCATGATCGGACTTTGAATTATAGTGTACAAATGCTTTAACATCAAATCCTTTGGCCACAAGAAGTTCTACAAGATGGGAACCTATAAATCCCCCTGCACCTGTTACTAATATTTTTTTCATACTCAAAATATCTCCATTGAATTAAATAGAATTTATGACACAGCAAATATATTTTACATCTTCTTCAGTAAGCTTCTGTGACATTGGTAAAGTCAGTATGTTCTCAATGTGTTCTATCTGTGAAGTGAAAGGTTCATCCCTGTAAAGAGTGAATGTTGGAATAAGATCATAATGTTTACTTGTCTGTATCCCGGCTTCTTTAAGAGCTGATTTGATCTTTTCAATTGAATTTTTTACAATGACAGGCATAATATGAGGAGTAGCTAAATTAAGGTCCCTGTCTTTGAACGGTACAATAATATTATCATTACCGGATAGGTATTTAACATATAGTTTGAATACTTCTCTTCTTTGTTCATTGAAATTCTCAAGTTTATCAAGTTGAACAAGACCTATTGCAGATCTTAACTCATCTATTCTGTAGTTAAGTCCAAGACTGACGACGTCATATCCGCTCTGATGTCCTTTGTGTCTGTCAAATGTTAATGATGTCATACCATGAGATCTAAGGAGCTTTAATTTTGTAGCTAGTTCGTCATCATTGGTAGTGATCATTCCACCTTCGGCAGTTGTCATATTTTTATTCCCAAAGAAACTGAAACAACCGATATCACCGATCCCACCCAAATAAAGTTTTCCTCCATCCAATTCACATTGAGCAAGGGGTGAATGAGCACAATCTTCAATTATTTTAAGATCGTATTTTTTTGCGATATTCAAAACAGCTTTCATATCACAACTGAAACCTGCATAATGAACTACTGTTATTGCTTTTGTTCTCTCTGTGATAAGAGATTCAATATGTTCCGGGCAAACAGTCAGATCATTTTCAGATATAGAATCAGCAAAAACTACTTTTGCACCGGTGTATCTTGATGCATTGGCTGATGCAACAAATGTAAGCGCAGGTACGATCACTTCATCACCTTCAATGATACCGAGAGCTAAATTAGCCAGATGAAGGGCAGCAGTGCAATTTGTAACTGCAAAAGCGTATTTTGTATTAGTCATTTGAGCGAATTTATTTTCAAAATCCAGAGTAATACTTCCCATTGTAAACCAGTTACTAGCAAATACTTTTTTAACTGCTTCTAATTCTTCAATCCCGATATCAGGTTCGCTTAGAGTAATTTTCCAGTTCATTGTTTTTCCAAATCTATTGATAAAGTTCTTTAAATTTCTGAATGACCTTTTCTTTTGAATAGTTATCCAAAATATACTTTCTTCCTTCATGATTCATTTTATCTTTTGCAAGACATTTTTCTATGTTATCCAGGTTTACTTCATGTGTAAACGGTACTTTGTGGGAACTTAAAACATGCTTGCCCTTTACCAGTGCCTGCATTACTGAAGTGGGAAGTCCATCATGCTTTGTGCTGCGTATATACAAAAAACATTCATCAATATATTTATTAATATCTGTTACCCAACCTAAGAATGAAACGTTCGATGGCATATTATCATACTTTCCCTCATTCGCAGAGATCTGAAACTCATATTGAGGGAATTTTATAGCAGCTTTAATAATAAAATTAAATCCATAAAAATCCTCTTTTCCCTCAGGTATGTATGTCATGATCTTCTTTGTGTCAGGTGGAGTTACAATGTAGCTTTCATCGCTTTTATCATAAAAGTAAATTGACAAGAGTTCAACATCGTTAATTTTTAATTCTTTCAATTCTTCGATCAGATTATCTGCATCAGCTAATGTTTTGTATGAGTTCTTATAAATTTTTTTAGCTTTTTTCTGGGATTTTCTACTATCAAGAGCTTTAAGAACATCAGAACCGATATAATGATTGATATATTTTGTTCCGGTCAGCTTGCATGCGATTATATCATTATAGCTGTTCTTTGCCCAGAAACTATGTATAAAATCGTATTTTCTTGCAAGATTGATCTTTGAAAGCAAACCCATTTTATTCCAGACAGAATATTGCATAACATCAAATGTTTTGAATTTATTTCCAAGAAGATCAAATGCTAAATTAGCAAAAGTTTCAAATGATATGAATAGTATACGTTTATTCGGAATATCCATTTATGCTTCTAATTTTTTTACGATTTTTGCTGGGATACCTGCCAATACAGAATAGTCTGGAAAGCTTTCGGTTACTACTGACCCGGCTGCCACAACACAGCACTTTCCTAATGAAACACCACTGAGTATAATGGAATCAACACCTATCCAGGAACCAAAACCGATCTTAACCTCTTTATTTTTTCTTGGATACCATTTTGACATAGCTCTATCACCACAATCTGAATGAGTGATTATTTTTACTCCTGCTGAGATAACACATTCATCCTCAATAATGATTTTTTCAGGTAGATCAAAAAAAACCTGCTTACCAATGAAACACTTATTGCCGATCAGAAGGTTTGATAGATCCTTGTAAGCATTGTCAACTACGATCTTTCCTTTGAAATTGATCTTTTCTCCAATATGAGCTCCATATTTTTCGAAAATTATTCTTGTGAATTCTGCGGGGCAATTTGATAATTCATCTAAAATATGATCAAATCCCAAGAAACTCTTCTTTGCATAGAGTTTTACCATGTAGAACTTCAGATATAGATATTTTTTTAACTTCATCTTATCCTCTCATTTATTGAGCGAACTGTATATCGTAGAGTAATTTATATTTCTTATTCGAGGTAATAAGTTCATCATGTGTGCCAGTACCTATAATTTTGCCTTCTTCCATTACAATTATCTTATCTGCATTTAAGATTGTTGAAAGTCTATGAGCAATTATAATAACTGTTCTGTCTTTTGTTGCCATTTCTATTGCTTTCTGTACTTTTTGTTCGGATTCTGAATCAAGTGCACTTGTAGCCTCATCAAAGACCAATATTGGTGGATCACCTACAATTGCTCGGGCAATACACAATCTTTGTTTCTGTCCACCAGACAGATTAGATCCTTTCGGATCCAGCATTGTATTAAACTCCTGAGGCATGTCTTTGATGAACTCATAAGCATAACTAATCTCTGCAGCGTTCTTAATATCATCATCAGAAATTTCTTTGTTCGTACCATATCTTATGTTATTTGCTATTGTGTCATAAAAAAGAACTGATTCCTGTGTAACTGTTCCAAATAAACTGTGTAATTCCTTTATCTTAATATCTTTGATGTTAACACCATCGATCAAAATGCTACCCTCGGTTGGGTCATAGAATCTTTCGATCAAATTTATAAGAGTAGTTTTTCCGGATCCACTGCTTCCAACAAGAGCGAAAGTTTTACCCTTCGGTAATTCGAAAGAAACATCATCAAGTACTTTTTTATCAACGTTATATGAGAAACCGATATTCTCAAATTTAATAGATGAATTAAATTCAGATTTTGAAATTGATCTTTCATGATCTTTTACCTCTGGGTCCATATCAACTATTAAAAATACTCTATCAAGTGAAACTTTTGCCTTTTTAATAAGGCTGTAAGCATTGGTTATGTTCTTTATAGGATGAAGTGTTGAAAAAATAGCAAAAAGGAATGTTGTAAAACTACCAAAAGAAAAACCTTCGGGGTTAGATAATACCATTTTGCCACCTATAACAAGAACTATCATTCCAATTATCGTTCCATTCAACTCAGATAAAGGAACACTCAGAGCGTTATACATTCTATCTCTTAGCCATGCTTTATAAAATTTAAGATTTATAATTTTATATTTCCCGTATTCATGATCTTCCTTAGTAAATGATTTTACTACCTTTATTGCATTAAATACTTCTTCGATCTTAGAATATAAGAGTGAATTAGCCTCCTGTATCCTTTTTGAATATTTTTTAATCTTTTTGCCGATATAGCTTATGACCATGCTGAAAATTGGAACTATTATCATTGTATAAAGCAATAGTTTATGATTTATGATAAAAGCTACAGAAACATATCCGATCACAAGAGTGATATCTCTTAATGATCCAAAAATGGACTTTATGAACAATTCTCCTACAATATTGATATCAGATGTCATTCTAACCTGAAGATCACCTATGGTTCTTTTATGTATCGTAGATAAATTTAAATGCATAGCCTTATTGAAGATCATATTTCTAAGATTTAAAGTGACTTTACCCCTAAGAGTAGTGAAGATGAATACGTTTAGATAATAAAATAAACTTTTAAGTATGATTAGAAAGATCATTGTGAAACCTATCATGTAGAGCAGAAGTACAGGATCGGTTAGTGATAAAATTTCTTTTATGTCGGTAAGTAATTTACCACCATTTTCAGAGCTGAAGATAGTCATTAAAGAACTGTTGGAGAAAAAATTTCCTATTGATTCAGATATTAGATCCAGGAATTGTCCAAATTTAACGATTTTTGATTCTATATGCTTTGTTCCAAATACATAATCAAACAGGGGAACAGCCATTGTTACACTTAAACCGCTTAACACTGAGAAGATCATCATAGTTGAGATACCAGCAAGCATAAGCTTCCAATATCTAGCAACTATTTTGTAAAGTTTTTTTACACTGTCCATTTAGTTCCTGCTAGTAGCCTTATAAACTTATTTTTTAATAACCAAAAATAATGTTTTTACCTTTAATAAGCAATACAATAAATAAGGACATTAATTACTATAATATTCGGTAGAGATCGAAGAGCAGTTTTAAAATACCATTTAACTGCAAATTTTTTCCTTGAATGTTTTACGAAAATTACATTTATTATGAGAGTTGATTAAAGACGTAATTTGATGAAATTAATTCGGAGTGTTTATGAAAAATTTAATTAAAGTGATCGGAATAATTTTCCTTTTAAGTGTAAGCTCAAATCTTTTAGCTCAGGGTTTTACATTTCACGGTACTTTAGCGTTTCCACAAACTGACTTCAGTAATGATAAGGCCGGTGATACTGATGCCGGATTCGCAACTACAGGATTCGGAGGAAGTATAGAATTCTTATCATCAGAAATAGGAAAGAAACTCTACTGGATCGGAAGTTTAAACTATACCCGTCATGGAGTCGGGGATGACCTTTATCAAAGATTTGATGATCTTGAGACTACTAATGTTGTCGCTGAAAGATCTAACGTTGAATTGACGAATTACAATTGTTTTTATTTTACGACAGGTCTCAGATTTAAGAATATGTTTGACAGGAAGAAGAAGGAATTCGGATTGTTTATTGATGGACAGGTGGGTTTGTCAATGGTTTACGGACCTGATTATGATTATAAGACCGATGACGGATCAATAGAGGAAAGTATTGTATGGGACCTTTCAAATTCTTTTGCATTCAGTATCGGAGCAGGTTTTGTAATGTGGAGTAAAGTTCTAATAGGTGTTAAGTATGTAAATCTGACCACACTTGAGTTCGATGGTACTTTTAGTGATGTTATCGGAAGTATGGAAAGAGATGTTAAATTCAAACAATCAATTTCTACAATTTCGTTAGTTCTGGGATTAACTTTTCAAAATTGATCATAATTACACTTAAATAAATTAAAAACACGGCTGAAGCCGTGTTTTTTTTCATTCGAAAAATTTAATGACTTTGTCACAAATATATTCTATTTGCTCATCTGTTATTTCAGGAAAGATCGGTAGAGAAATTATTTCAGAAGCGATCTTTTCAGTTACTGGAAAGTCACCTTTTTTGTAACCAAGATATTCAAAGACAGGTTGTAAATGTAAAGGAATAGGGTAGTGAATACCAGCACCTATTTCGTTGTCATTTAAAAATTTTAATAATTCATCTCTTTTCTCGGTCCTTATCACAGCTAGATGATATACCGCTTCGTTATATTCTTCTTCTTTGATGAATTTCACATAGTTAGATAGTTTATCCCTGTATTTTACAATTGCTGCTCTTCTTTTTACAGTCCATTCAGGTAAATGCTTTTGTTTTACATCAAGTATTGCTGCCTGAAGATTATCCATCCGAAGATTTCCTCCGGGTATTTGATGTTCATACTTTGAAGTTCTTCCATGATCTGATATCATGCTCATTTTTTTGTAAAGCTCTTCGTTATTAGTTGTAATAGCACCTGCATCACCGAATGCTCCAAGATTTTTACCTGGATAAAAACTAAATGAAGTTACATCTGCGTAACTACCTACAATTCTTCCTTTATATTTGCCGAGATGAGATTGAGCTGAATCCTGAATAATAATAATATTATCGTCGTTGACTGCTTCTTTAACCGAATAATAGTCTGCTGGTTGTCCGTAAAGATCTACAATGATCAATGCTTTGGTTTTATCAGTAATAAGTTTTGCTACAGAATCCGGATCGATCAGGGCTGTTGTATCTAATGCTTCAGCGAAAACAGGTTTAGCACCGACCATCAAAATTGCTTCTGCAGTAGCCGCAAAAGTATGTGATGGGCAAATAACTTCATCACCATGACCGATATCCAAAGCTCTCATAATAACTTCTAAAGAGGACGTCCCGTTAGAAACTCCACAGCAGAATTTTGCATTACATTTTTCTGCCCAGTTCTTTTCAAAAGATTTAAGTTCAGGACCACCTACAAATGCTGTACGGTCAATTACATTTTGAATCGCAGAATCTATTTCTGATTTTATAGATAAATAATTAGCCTTGAGATCTACCAGAGGAATTTTCATTGTTGCATCTCCAATTTTATTTTGATGAAATATAAATTATTAAGTCTTGTTAAACAATAGTTTAAAGATAATGTTTCTTTACGGTAAATATTTTTCTATGTCTAACGGTCAGTTTATTATTATATTCAATCTATAAGATATACTAAAGACAATGGAGTTAACAATGAATGATTTTGAAGAATTAAAACAATTATTTGAAAAAGTATCAGCTGCAAAAAAAGAGCTGAAAAGAGTAACAGATGAAATAAATAAATCTTTTTTGATCTTTGAGGATATGAATTACGATTGCGATGATGAAATTGACGAAATTGAAGATCAGATCGAGGAATTGACCGAGGACCTGCAAGGATCACTAAATGAAGATCTACAGTCTAAGATCGATAAATTGATAAATAAAAAAGAGCTGGTGCTTGAAGCAGCAGATATTTTGAATAAGCTGGAAGAGCAGTTCATTGAGATACAGTCTATCTCTGATGAAATCGATGTAGAAGTTTAAGTCGTGATCGGAGGGCGTACCGACATAAACCCTTTAAAACGTGATAAACGCAACGAATTCAATATTCAGCACACAACACGGAATATTATTTATAATCGAGGACAATCCAGTGAAAATAATTATATCAATATCTGATCAGAAGCTTTTCTTCAAGCATAGGAAAGTTGAGCTTACTTATCCTGTTTCTACATCCAAATATGGTGAGGGATTCGAGGAGGGAAGTATGAAAACTCCATTGGGGATGCATGAAGTATGTCAAAAAATAGGCGGAAGAGCACCATTTGGAGCAATTTTTAAAGACAGAAAATTCACCGGTAAAATTGCAAATATAAATGTAGCCAAAGAAAAAGATATAATTACTTCAAGAATACTAAGATTGAATGGTCTGCAGAAAAAGAACTCAAATACTCGAAACAGATATATTTATATTCACGGAACCAATGATGAAAAGAGCATCGGTAAAAAAGGATCAATAGGTTGTATTAGAATGAAGAATCAGGATATTATTGATCTGTTTGGTTTTGTAAAGAAAGGTTGCAAGGTATATTTACATAAATAATATAAATAATAATTTGGTGGTTTAGAATGAAAAAGGCAATTCTGTTTGTTTTACTTACAATCATATTAATTTGTGCTCAAATTCCTGATAAATATGAACAAATAAAAGAGCTTACGACATATTATAAGATTGGCTCTAAGCAGGAAATTTTTGCAGAAAACAGGGTGCACAGAGTTGGTTTTTTTGGCTTCATATTACCAATATTGGAATTTTTGGAAATCCTTTTTATTGGACAGATCCATGTACAGGCAGGTTGGCCGTTGGAGGAGACATGCCGGGAGGTGAAGATATACAATATCTTTACGCGGGTGATTTATGGTTCGGAGGTTATTTAGACTCTGCAATAGCAAATGTAAATGGTACTGCTGCAACAGTATTTCAAGGTCCATTGGTATCGGCGGGTACAGATTTTGAATTACTTCCAGCTAAATTTTCTGAAGACCTTTCAGGTGCGACAATGGGTAAAATAAACGAAACTTCTAATATTGAAGGTCGAATAAATTGCTTATTCGAAGATGTTTATGATCCGAGTTCATCTGCAGAAGAGCAGTTTAGCACTATGTACACAGATAAAACTCCATATTTTGCTGATCACATCCCCTTAGGAATAGAAGTGAAACAAAAATCTTATGCCTGGTCATATAAATTTGCAGAAAAATTTATAATTCTTGACTATATATTATACAATAGAAATGAAGATCAGAAAGACATCTATAATTTTTTCATGGGTATTAATATTGATAATGATATTGGTAAGAAAGACGGGCTTCAAATGTGGAATGATGACATATGTGGATTTAAGCAACAATGGGAAGGATATATTGATCCTGCAACAGGAGAACAAAGAGTTGTTGATCTTAATTTTGCATGGGCTGCTGATAACGATGGCAGGGAACAAATTAAAATATCAGGTGGAGATGTACCTATAATCGCAGAACCCCTTAGAGGAAGTCCTCTTGACGGAGCAACCGGAGTATCTACTTTAAGAGTATTAAGGAATCCGAATCCAAATTTAAAGTATTCGTTCAATATTTATTCAGGCAATTATTGGAATGAGAGAACAGATTGGGGTCCAAGGTGGAAACCCGGGTTACACAGTGATTGGGAATTTGATCTCTCATCTAAACAAAAAGGATATGATGATGTAAATTATGACAGCTTATCAGCTTATGGACAATTCTTAGCAAATGGTATAACTGAAGGTACTCCATTTGGTGATAAAGGAAAATATATGGTAATGTCAAATTTCGAATATGATTACGCTATTACTGATATTAGGGAAGTTTATGCAGGAGTTTTCGAAGATCCTCCTAGCCTCATAGGAACACCATTCGCCCAAGCTGACAAATGGCAATCTTGGATCATTACCGGAGAGGAAGAAGAAGGTGAAACAGCGGATGGGACTGTCGAAGAACTAAATGATATAGCAAATGGAGGAGAAATAAAATATGTTCTTTCCTTTGGACCATTAGGTAGTGAAAGCTATGTCAATTTAGCTGTTGATACTGATCAGGATTCATTAGGTATATTGGATGATTTTATTAATAAACAAATTTGGAAATTTGCATACGGAGATTCAATAAAACTAACAATAGCTTTCACAGCAAGTGAAGATTTTCATACTTCTATTTATCAAACGGCAAGGTATTTGAGTGAACATTCAGTAAATCTTGATCAGGGTTTAAATACTTCATTGTTCAATTGGTACGATGCTTATTATAATGTTTCATGGGCGGAAAGGGTATATGATCAGCCTATGTATGATACTCCTGTGACCAGGAACGGTGAAACTAAAACTGACGGATGGTATGGTGAGGATGTAGGAGCTGACGGAATATTTACTGATCCTGTCCAGAATCCTATATGCTGGTGGAATGAGAGATTTTATGAGGGTGCTGATGAAGGGGAAATAGATTTTGAGTTAACCGATTTTACAAATGAGTTCATTGATCCCTACGGCAGAACCGCTACAAATGAAGATAACCTTCTTCCTTTCGGCAGGGAAGAAGTTGACAGTGAGAATATCTACGGGATAACCGGGACCAGAGAAACTGGTGAGGGTTACGGTATGATGAACAAATATCATTTGTCAGACGGTGTTCCCCAGAGAGGTGAATACGTCAGATACGGCTATAATAACGGAAAACTTGATCCCGGGGATGGAGTACCCGATTACAAGGTTCCACCACCACCGGTATCACCAAAGATAAGAGTATCTTTTGCAAATAAAGATGTCATAGTGGAATGGTGTTCACATGAATTTTATGAGATTCAGGGAATGAAAGGAGCAGCAGGTCCTGAGCATTCTATTGATACTTTTTCTAGAAGAAGAGATTTTGAAGGTTATCAGATCACGGTCGCACCCAGAAATGAATTAAGAGAATATTCTGAGATATTTACAGTAGATAAAGTTAATTATGTTTACGAGAATGTTGTGGAGTATCAGGAATATCTTGATATTCCGATACCGGAGGATTCGATCTTTGTTCATCCTGAAGATTATCCGCCATTATTAACATATGCCGGTAAGGTATGGCAATTAATTCCTTTCAAAGAAAATATTTCATATCGTGAGGACCATTCTCTGGAAGGTGTTTATGACTATACAGTTACTCAGGATTCAATTGAGATAGAAACTTATGACAGTACAAGAACAGTGGTTTTTTACAACTAT
>JAFGVM010000011.1 GCA_016937995.1 Candidatus Delongbacteria bacterium | reverse complement strand
TTGTCAAGTATTTTTTGAAAGGATTTTAAGGCTTGTATCAAGTCAGTTATTATTATCCTGTTCAGGTTCAGGAATGTTTATATCAATAATCTTGATGATACTTCTTATGAAGCCAATTTCTTTTTTATTTAGATTGACCCTCTTAAGAAGATGCCTGATATTTTCCCTTATCTTCTTCTGATTATTTGATTTATGCATCAATTTCTGACTTACAAGAGATGAGGTAATGTTAAAAAGTTCTTCTTTTTCTTTCAAATTGATAAGATCTTCACTGAACTCAGATCTAATGCCTACTGAGAGTGAGTTGCTTAATTCGTAGAGAGCTATCATTACAGCACTTGCAAGATTCATGGAAGAGTATTTTTCAGACGTAGGGATACAAACTAGCTTATCCGCCAGGTCTGTTTCATCATTTGTCAGACCATTAGTTTCATTACCAAACAGTAAGCCGACCTTTACATCATTTCCTAATTGAATGATCTCGTTAGCCATAGACTTGGGTGTAAGATATTTATAATATTTTCTTTTTCTTGCAGTGAAAGCATAAACAACATTGCAACTCTCGACCTCTGTTTTAAGATCATCACTATTTCTTAAATATCTGATATGATCCTTAGCTCCGGCAGCCATTATGTTCATTTCTATATCATCAAAATTTATCTGATCAACAGCGACAATGTTGCTAAAATCAAAATTTTTCATAGACCTTAGTATTGAGCCAATATTGCCTGGTGACCAAGTTCTTGAGAGTATTATCTTTATATTTTCTTTTTTCATTAACGAAATATATATATTCAAAATGTTTTTTCAATAAAAAAGGGTACCGATTTTGATACCCTTTTCATGTGAAATCAATAAACTGCTCCTTACTACAAGTATTTGTAGAAAGCAAGATACGCTTTGTAAGTGTGATAAATATCTATTTTTGAAGCAATTTCGAATGGAGCGTGCATAGAAAGCAATGCTGTTCCGCAGTCAACCACATCCATTCCGTAAGAAGCCAAATATTTTGCGATAGTACCACCACCACCTTGATCCACTTTTCCAAGTTCTGTAGTTTGCCATAGAACGCCGTCTTTGTTGAAAGCTTTTCTTACATCAGCTACAAATTCAGCATGAGCTTCATTAGAACCACCTTTACCTCCTGATCCAGTGAATTTAGTCAAACAAACTCCGTAACCGATCTTAGCAGCGTTCATTGGTTCATTCACACTCTTCCAGGCAGGATCAATTCCGGCATTTACATCAGATGAAAGTAGTTTGGAGTTCTCAAGTGCTTTTATCAGGACATTGTAATCTTTGTTTCCGTTCAGCTGTAGAACATCATTGACCATTCTTTCAACAATATTAGAATCCGCACCGGCATTTCCGGCAGAACCGATCTCTTCCTTATCAAAGAAGATCATCATTAAATTCTTCTTAATATCCTTCTCTTTAATGTCTAAGATAGCTTTCATTCCAAGATATGCACAGATCCTGTCATCATGACCGTGAGATCCGACAAAGCTTCTGTCAAATCCTATATCCCTGGCATTTCCGGCAGGAACTAATTGTAATTCAGCACTTACAAAATCCTCTTCAACTATACCATACTCTTTATTCAAATGATCGAGTATAGCTAATTTTACGGCATTTTTTTCATGCTTGAATTTGTAGGGTATAGATCCTACAAGAATATTCAGCTGTTCACCTTCAACAACAGTCGCAGGAGTTTTTTTGTACTGGTCCTGAGCAAGATGAGGAAGCAGATCATTGATTGTAAATACCGGATCTGTATCTTTTTCACCGATATTTACTTTTACAGTTTTACCATTTTCAAGAATAATAACTCCATGAAGAGCTAAAGGTCTGGTTACCCACTGGTATTTTTTTATTCCACCATAATAGTGAGTTTTCATGTAAGCCATATCTTCATCTTCATAAAGCGGGTTCTGTTTAAGATCGATTCTCGGAACGTCTATATGAGCTCCATTCATAAGGAAACCCTCATGAAATTTCTTTGGGTCTTTTACATAGACCAATGAACCGGCAACACCATCATAATTGATAAAAAGCTTTTTATCTGTTCTCTTAGCTTTTTTGATATCAACAAAACCAAACTTTTTGGCAAGTTTAGCGATAGTATCAATGGACTCTCTTTCAGTTTTACTCGAATTAAGGAAATTTTTGTAATCCTCAGAAAGGGCCATTACAGTATCGAAGTTCTTTTTTTCAAGACCATCCCACCCGTTCTTTTTGGTAAAAAGAAGCTTTTCACCCAATTTTTCGAGATCTGATTTTTTTTCCTTTGCCATTGCTAATCTCCTTTATATAAATTTTTATACGACAATTAACAGACCTAGAATATAATCCTCAAAGCCAGATTTGTCAATTTGTTTTATTTGGAAACAATCAATGGATATTTTGATTGTGAGGAACTTGCAGTAACGCAGTTAAATCTGTATTATTTGTTAACTTTAACCTTGTTTTTTTATTTTTTATTTGATACTATAGGACTAGGAAGAATATAGATAAATATCTATGTTGCAGGAATTGAACATACACAAATTAAATGTGAGGATCAAAGATGGTATTGAAAAAAGTGATGTTAGCACTACTTTTTTTTAGTGTTATACTATTTTCAGAGGAACTGAAAAAAGCACCTGATTTCAAGTTGAAAGATATTAACGGGAAATCAGTGAAACTTGAAGAAGTTTTAGCAAAAGGGCCGGTCTTAATTGATTTTTGGGCATCATGGTGTGTTCCATGTAAAGAGGAAATGCCGTTGTTCAATGACCTTTATAATAAATACAAGGATAAAGGTCTCAGTATGCTCCTTATCACGATAGATAAAGGAAGTGCTATCCAAAAGGCTAAGAGTTTTGTAAAGTCTAAAGGATTTGATTTTCAGGTCCTTTTTGACAGTGATAAAAAAGTATTTAAAAGCTTCGGATGTTCTTCTAAAGTACCTGTGACCTTTATTTTGAACACGAAAGGAGAAATCGTTTTCAAGCAGGATGGGAAAGGAACAGAAAAAATGTTCGAGGAAGCAATATTATCAGCTTTTGATTCCGAAGTAAAAGTTGAAATAAATGATGAAAAAAGTGAGGAAAAGAGCAAATGAAGAATCTAAACTTATTTTTCATGGGTATGCTGGTATTTTTAGCCTTTATTTTCTACTCATGTCACACAGAAACACCTGTTAATGTGGATTTTGAATCACCCGAAGTGCAAAGAGTTGTAATTTACAACTGTTCGACTTTAGACACAATATACGATTCTCAGTATTTTGAATTGAATCTAGATACAACATTTGTACATTTTCAGGATAGTTTAAAATTTACAACTGACTATGGTATGGTTATATCGGCTATTGATAATGGAACACTACATAAAGTATCACTTTTTGCGGAAGATTGGCTTAGTAAAATATCCTATGAGCTAGAATCAAAATCAGCAGATGAAAAAGGAGATTATCTGTTTATACTAAATGTGGCAGATCTACCTGCTGTTCAGGAAATTAATCCTCAGAAATTTTATTTGTATTTTTCAATTGCTGATGAATCAGAAAACATTAGTAATTCTGAAAAATTAGGTTACAACTTTGAAAAAAAATACCTCCAAGAGAAGATTTTTGAAAAATTCGGTCTGCTGGAAAATACCGGAAGAGACTCTATCGATTTTACAGGAAAGGTTGAGCAGCTTACATTTATACAGTTTCTTGCTGACGGTTGAGCTTCTTGTCTGGAAGAGGCAGTTGCCTTTAAAAATATGTATGAAAATCCGAATTATAATGAACCATTCTCTCACTCACTTTTCGGAAATCATACATTTATTGATAGAAGACAATTCGATGCTTTTAGAACAGAGAATAGTCTTCCATATGATTGTTTCTGGGACGGTACAGAAGATTATGTAGAGACTTTTGTAGAAGAGCAGACAGACGGTCTTGTAGCAGTGACCAATAATGACGTTATAGCTATTATGCCAACAGGTATAATAATCAAATATGATTTATTAAATGACGGTGATTTTGAAGAATGGCAGCAGAAAATGTACAATCAGGCATATTCAAAATAATTAGATAAGAGGGAAAAAGTGAAAAAATTAATTCTTATGTTAATATTTGTTGCTTTTAGTATGGTCATAGCTGAGGAATTTGAAATATCAGCAACTAATACCATAAAATTTGGAACCGGGAGTGAATGGGTTGGAGACGATAAAGATATTGAGATAAAAAAACAATACGTTCAGGATTGTATATCAGTTGATGCTTCAAAAGGTGATTTTTCCCTGGGGTTCAGATATGAAGCTGCTGATTCCAGTGAGTTTAATGAAGCTTTAAATGGTTTTACAAAGAAGTTTTTCAAGTACTTCAACAATGACATAACGATCACAGCCGGTGATTTTTACGGTACATTCGGTAGAGGAGTTGTTCTTGATCTGAAGGAGGAAAGAGCTGATTTTTTTGACAGTAAAGTTACCGGAGGAAAGTTAATGTACGAAGGTGACTTTCTTACATTTCAGGCATTAGGTGGAAAAAGTTACTTCAAGTATATAAACGATTTTGACACTTCAAACAAGAGTGTTGATCAGATGAATACAATGCTTTTGGGTAGTGAAACGATCTTGAATCTAAGCGAAATATTTAAGCTCGAAAATTATGTTTTGAACTTGGGTGGGTCTTATCTTTATATGAAGGGAGATTATGTTCCGGAGCTGCAATTCCTTTATGAAGCCAGCTTTATCGAAGAGACAGAAATTGGAGGAATAAGTTTTAGTGCAAGTGCGTTGAACTTTGATCTGTACAATGAATACGCTCTTAAGACCACTCAGAGAAGCCCATCGAAACAAGGCTGGGCAAATTATACTTCATTAGCTTATTCAAGAGAGGGATTCGGGATAACTTTAGAATTCAAAGATTACTATCAGTATGCTGCTAACCCTAATGCTACTGTTTCCGGATTTACACCTTATCAAGGTGGGCCTGAACTTACGATAGAGCATACATCACATTTATTGAACTCTCATCCTCATGAGATAAATCCGAACGATGAGATAGGATATAAACTTTCAATTCTTACAAATCCTGTAGATAATCTTGATATTTCAACTATTTTTGCAGTTGCATCGAAGCACAATAAAGACGCTGTTATGCCTGAATTCTCAGATGATTATCTGCCTTACATGGATATTTGGGCTGACGCAAAATACGGGACAGGTGAATATAACATTAAGATAGGCGGTGGTTATCTGAAAGATGCTCCACTGTCTAAAGATGCGAATCAGTTCATTATTCCCGGAGAAACAGATACAGATTCGACCGGTGTATACTCTGATGAAAGGATTACATTCCTGGGCGAATTTCATTATGAGTTGAACGAAAACTCAGGATTGATGTTCGCAGGTGAATATCAGACCGTTACAAATGAACTTATGGATGAGGATTATGATGACATGTATTTTGCTGTCGAATATTCATATCCTGAATATGGTTATTTAAATATTTCATTGATAACTACTTCTGAAGAAGTAGCTGAAGATGCTCCTGATTCATGGCTGGGATTTGAAGCCGGTATTAATATATATGATAATCATAAGCTTGAACTGTTTTACGGTAGAGAGAGAGCCGGAATTAAATGTTCCGGAGGTGCATGCAGACAGGTTCCTGAATTTGACGGTTTCAGGATGACATTGATATCAGAATTTTAGGTAACAAAGGGAGTGACAAATGAAAAAAATATTTTTACTGATTCTGATAATATCTTTGTCAGTATTCGCTGAGTATAATCAATGGGATATTGTTGACAATGTAACCTGGCAGGATTCAGACGGAGGAGCACCTGTAACCAGAAATCTATATGATATGGTTGATGCTGGGAAAGTTGTAGTATTAACCTGGGGCTACTTAGGTTGACCCGGTTGTTCAACGGAGGCTCCGTTGTTTGAAAATATCTGGAATGATTACGATCATTCGAGTTTGCATATAGCATTCGGGAGTACAAATAACAATAACTGGGACAGTATGAACACAACTGGCTGGAGAACAGTTTTTACTCCAAATTTAACGTACTATGTTTCAATAGCGAGTGAATTAGGATCATTATACAGCGGGTTTGGGAATGGTTATGTTCCATATAACATTGTTGTAGGACCCGGATATCAGGCATATATGGTTGGAAATACATTTTCTACTGAGTCACAATTAACAGTACATATTGATGCGGCATTAGCAAATTTCGAATTATACCCTACGAACGTACCAGACATTGCAGATATGTATTTTGATGAGCAACAGACTATAGACCTTTCATCAGTTTTTTATAACGGGACAGGTTTAGATATAACTTACGAGGTCTATTCAAATTCTGACAATGAAGCTGTCACTGCAAGTGTGAACGGGAGCGATCTTATTCTGGACAGTCATCAGAAAATGACAACAGTAGACCTGACTATTCGTGCAACAGTCACAGGGAAGGAAAGTTTTGTTAATCTGCAGGTAGGAACACTGGATCCGGCTTTATTTCAGAATCTTTACGAAAGTTTTGAAGGTAGTTTTGAACCGACAGGATGGATACTTCAAACAACAGGACTTGGATGGATTCAGTTATCAGATCCCAACACAGGAGTATTTTCCGCAGCTCATTCTTATGATGATTTTGACGCTCAGGATGACTGGATGTATTCTCCAAAAATGATGATAACAGGAAATGCTGTTCTATCATTCTGGGAAAAAACAAAATACTCTTCAGCTACCGGAATTCATAGTGTTGGAACAACAAAAGACCTGGGCCGTTACAATATGGTAGAGTATAATCTTCCTCATACATCAAATTGGCAGCAGACTTATGTTGACTTAAGTGAATATGACGGACAGGAGATATATATCGGGTTCAATTATCAGGGAATTGCGGGTGATATCTGGTATGTCGACGATGTCAGATTATGGACTACAACAGGGATAAATGATAACCCGGTAATGATAAATGGTAATTTATTATATCAAAACTACCCTAACCCTTTTAATCCAACAACAGAGATCAAATTCAGGTTAGAAAATAATTCAAATGTTGAATTAATTGTATATAATTCCAGCGGTGAAATTGTTAGTTCTTTAGTCAATAATCTGATGGAAAAAGGTGAGCACAGTATTAGTTTCAACGCATCTGAACTTACCGGAGGAATTTACTTTTACAAACTTAATGTAGATGGAGTTCCTTCAATGACAAAGAAGATGTTGTTGCTAAAATAATTTGAAAATTATTTAAAAGTTGTAAGTGGTAAGTGGTAAGTGATGAGTTAGATTCAAAATATTAAAAAAAGAAAAAGTC
>JAFGVM010000095.1 GCA_016937995.1 Candidatus Delongbacteria bacterium | reverse complement strand
CATTGTTATTTTTGTTAAAAAAATAATGAAACCCTTGAAAATATAAGCTTTAAATAAATAATAGGAGTGTCTAACTTGACACTACCTATTGATATGTGGAGGGATCATTATGAAAACTTCTGATATGATAAGACAGTTGTGTGAACAAATGAATATTAGCGTTTCCGAATTGGCCAGAAGGATAGGCCAGTCTCCACAAAACTTCGGGAAGAAGCTAAAGCGTGAGACGATTACCTTAGAAGAACTTAAGGCCATAGCAGAAGTGATGGATGTTAAGTTTGAACAGACTTTTATTCTATCTGATGGCAAGGAAATAAAGATAGGAAGCGAGTAAAGGAGACGGTCTAATATGATGATTAGCCCAGAAGGCTACTTTGGCGACTACTGGAGCTATGTGGTAGAACTATCAGATGGATTGAAAGCCTATACAAAATTATGGGAAGATGAAGAAGCACTTTCGTTGTGGGATGAGTATAACGAGAGCCCTTTACAAAGGACACTTTTACAGATGCACTTAAAGAACTTCAAATTGGTGAATGAGTGATCGATAGATAAAATTGGTGTTTGAGCATGAAGAATAGGAAAAATAAAATTACAGAGATTTTAAAAGTCAAAAAGCAATTATGTTGATACTAATTGAAAAGAGGTGTTTGGATGAACCATGATGTGGTCATTAAGGAGAAGGCAATAACGGAATGGATTATTCCAGGGAATCCGAAAAAGTATGATGTCATTGGTGCTTTTCTTGAACTAGGAAAAATAGATTGGAAGCAGAGTACGAATGTTTCTGAAGGCGATATTGTTTATATTTATGTTTCTGATGCTATTCAGGCGGTGCGTTTTAAATGTAGAGCAAATAAAGTCAATATAAAAGAGCTGGATATTGATGATAGTAAATTTAACATTTCAGGGGAATTTGACGGAACTTATGGAAGATACATGGAACTAGAAATGATAGAGGAATTTCCAGAAAAATTATTTTCTCGAAAAATATTAGAGAGTTATGGATTCTCTTCACCACAGGGTCCAATACGACTTCCAATACAATTGAAAACATATATGGACTTGATTCAAAAATTAAGAGCTTCTGAAGAAATGGATCCTTATAAGCACGATGGTACTTATGAACTTGTTAAAGAAACCATAAGATCATATGCAGAACTGGGAGATCTAAGTATTTGTGATTACAATGATTTAAATCTTGTTTATCTTATGACGATAGGGACATGGAAGCATAAAGTTTTGTCGAAGAAAAAAATTGTTGACTTAAGTAATCTTCCTGAAGAAGCTAAAGAGAAACTTAAGTCTTTGCTTGATGTTATTTGGGAAAGAGCTCAAAGCAGAGAGTATACAAATAGTGATGGGTCTTTTGGAATGTTTGGGACTGGTTTTTTTTCATTTAAAGGAAAAACGGATAATACTTCTCCCTCAAAATTCATTAAAGCCTGTGTAGACATTCTTGACATGGAAGATGATGAGCAGATTTTCGATAGATTTGAAAAAGTGCTGGATAAAAAATATCGAGGCATGAAAGCCGCATCTGCATCAATGGTATTACACTGCTTAAAGCCGTTTACATTTCCGATTTTCAATAGCAACATGGGCTCTGACAATATATATGTGTATCTAGGCGTTGATTTAGATAAGAAAACAGAAGTGCATACTTATATAAGGAACTGTCGCCAAGTAAAAAAATATAGAGACGAAATATTTCCTATAAAAAACTATAGAATTTTTGACATGGCTGCTTGGAATTTAGGTAAAGGATACTCACAGACAGATATTGATTATATTGGCGTTCTTGATTATTTGGATAACAACCGAGATATTCCTTATTCAAACCCTGAAGCTCCAGGGGTTGAAGAGACAGAAAAACAACGTTTACTAAATTTGAAAAGTAAAGGGCAGGCTGCAGTAGCTGAAATGAAAAAAATGGTTGCTATTTGTAACGAACTGTTTGGGTTAGATAAATGTGAAACGATGTCATGGCTTGACGGATCAAACACAAAAACAAGAAACTATTTATGGGCCCAGATGAAATATGGACAGTATGCGAATAACCCTATTAGTGTCTCAATCTTTGTGGAGCTGTCTGACGAAACTAATAAGAGTAGGTATCGTTTTAGTTTGGAAATAAAGAATGAAAATTCTGATAAGGATCAGATGAAAAAATACCATAGTTTTTTGGACTTGCCAGTTGATCCAGAAAACACCCTTGCTTTTGTTTCAGGAAACGGTGAACTTGGTTCAACAAGAGTTCTAAATGAATCTGTAGAGGATATAAAGCACAAAATTACTAATGGTGTATATAAAAAAGTTAAGCTTTGTAGAGTTCAAGAATGGGTGGATGTGTTCACTAATGATGACTATGAAAATGTAATGCTTGAGGCTGTTGAAGCATTGATTCCTTACTATGAGCATGTTCTTGGAATTGAAAACGTAACATACTGGCCAAGTTTAGAAGAATATAACCCAAACATTAGTAAAGAAGAATGGTTAAATATTTTATTAAACGAAGAAATCAGTAGTAAAGAAGATTTGAAAATGTTCAAGTGTATGCTTCTTGAGGGCGGAGAATCAACATGCTCCAATCTTGCAAAAAAATATGGAAGAACTGCTTCGTCATATAATATGAGAGGAAGTAATTTCGCGAAAAAAATTGTAGATACAATCGAACATGTCACGCCATTTCCTGATGGAGAAGAGAATAGATATTTTCCAATTCCTTTTGTCGGAAGACATGTGAAAGAAGATGGAAATAATAGATATTCATGGAAGCTTAGGGATGAGCTAAAGGAGGCATTAGAAGAGATGGATTTATCAAAAATTGATTTAACAAGTTTGGAAGTTAAAGATATTGTATATGACAAAAATCTAATACTATATGGACCTCCTGGAACAGGGAAAACATATCATTCCGCTATATATGCAGTTGCAATTTGTGACAATAAGTCTTTGGATGAATTAACCGATTATGATGCTGTTATGAAACGTTACAACGAGTTAAAGAATGAGCAACGCATTGTGTTTACTACATTCCATCAATCATATGGGTACGAAGAGTTTATTGAAGGTATTAAACCTGTTATCTCAGATGAACGTTCTGATGGTAGCGGAGATGTATCTTATAAGGTTGCACCAGGCATATTTAAAAAATTCTGTGAAACTGCAAAGAAATTAAAAGTGAAAATGGATAAATTTGATATACCAGAAGATGCATCGGTTTGGAAAGCAACAGTGCGTAATTCTGTAAGCGAAGACTGCTTTAAGAATAATCGTGTACGTATCGATTGGGGGATAGAGAGTAAAGGTGCTTCAGCATTTGTTAATGACATGAAACTTGGTGACATTATTATAACCACAGACGGGTCGAGAAGTAAGATAAATGGTATTGCCTTTATCACTAAAGATGAAGCATATTCACTTGATAGCGAAGATGATGCAACTACAAGAGATGTAATGTGGCTAGCAACACATATAGATGAAGATATAAAAGACATTAATATGAATAGGATGTTGCATAGGATGACCGTTGCTCGTGTTCCAGTCATGCAGGTAAGCGACATCGTCTCCTTAGCAAAAAAATATAATTCTGATCTATATAACACTGAAATTGAGCAAAATGAGAAACCATATGTATTTGTAATTGATGAAATTAATAGAGGCAATATATCAAAAATCTTTGGTGAATTGATTACCCTTTTAGAGTGTACAAAGCGAGAAGGAATGCCAGAAGCTACTGAAGCTATACTACCTTATTCAGGGAATCCTTTTAGTATCCCTAAAAATGTTTATATACTTGGAACAATGAATACTGCTGATAGATCCATTGCTCTGATGGACACGGCACTAAGAAGAAGATTTAGCTTTATAGAAATGATGCCTGAAACGGACGTATTACGTTTAATAGGAGCAGACAAGGTTGGAGATCTAAATGTAGCAGATATGCTTGATGTAATCAATGAAAGAATTGGTTTCTTATATGATAGAGAACATACAATTGGCCATGCATTTTTTACAGATTTAAAGGATGATGCTTCAATTGAACGTTTGAAATGTATTTTTGAAAAATCAGTAATTCCTTTACTACAGGAGTACTTTTATGAAGACTACCAGAAAATCCAGATGGTCCTGGGTGATGATGGTAAAGAAAATTCTGATTTGAAATTTATAAAAGATGAAAAAGTGGTTGCAAAGAATATTTTCAAGGGTAATGTTGAAGATATTATAGATTTGCCAGAAAAGAGATACTCTATTAATAAAGAAGCCCTGTCCAATATTCAAAGCTATATCGAGATACTGTAAAGTGTGGTGAGATAACATGGGTAAACCGTTTGAGATAAAAGAATATGATTCAATTATCTGCAATAGTGATTATAAAAATGAAAATAAATATAAGCACCTCATTAAAAAGGAATTTGATAACCTAGAAACGTTTATCTATGAATTTTCAGGAAGTAAAGAAAATGCAGATGTATTGGATTTTATGCGTATAGGTTATCGAAGGAACGTTGGTGAGACAATCACCATCAAGAATTATGTTGGTCTAATTCAGATGAAGGATGGGTTTCAGGTACAAGTTCTTCCAAAGATTTCATTTGGTGATGGAGATGATCCAGGAAATGTTAAGACTAAGAGAGTCTTTCTGCGAATGTTACGTAGTATGAAAGACTTTCCAAGTAAGGTGTTTAATGATGCCAGTCTTAAAATAGATCATATGAATCTATACGAAATTTTTATCAATATGTATCTTCAGGAAGTTCGACATTTGGTGAAACGAGGCATTAAGTCAGCGTATATTTCACAAGAGGATAATCTGCGGTATTACAAGGGAAAGCTTCTCGTAGGACAGCATTTACGCAACAATTTAGTGCATAAAGAACGTTTTTATGTAGGGTATGAAGAGTTCTTAATGAATAGGCCAGAAAATAAGCTAGTGAAGTCAACTTTAGAGAAACTCCAGAAGATAACTACGAGTGCAGAAAACTCAAAAGAAATAAGACAGTTACTTACTGCTTTTGAGCTGGTTGAATCATCTGCAGATTATCAGAAGGATTTTTCTAAAGTTGTTATAGATAGGAGTACAAAAGATTATGAAATGTTAATTCAATGGTCAAAAGTATTTCTTATGAATAAGAGTTTTACTACGTTTTCTGGCAATACAACATCAAGGGCGTTACTGTTTCCTATGGAAAGTGTTTATGAAAGTTATGTAGCCCAACAAATGAAAAAAGTATTTCGTCCAAGTGGCTGGGAGATATCAAGCCAAGATAAAGGACATTATCTGTTTGTTGAGCCGAGAAGACAATTTGCATTAAGACCGGATATTGTTCTTAGAAAGAATGATCGAACAATAATTCTGGATACTAAGTGGAAAAATCTTATTAATAATGAAAGAGCAAATTATGGAATTTCTCAAAGTGATATGTATCAGATGTATGCTTATTCCAAAAAATATGAAACAGCAGAAATATGGTTATTGTATCCCATTAATGACGAAATGAGAAACACGAGTCATATAAAATTTGAAAGCGGTGATGGGACGACTGTAAATTTGTTTTTTGTTGATGTAGAAGATATTGAGTTAAACCTCTCAAAATTAAAAAGCATATTAGAAGTAGAATAATTAATTATGACGGGCTACAAGTGAACTTTTATAAGCACCTAAAAAATAGGTAGTTGATAAGTTCTCCCAAACGACAGTCAATCTTGGATATGTTCCCTAATGAGGTACAAAAGGGACGGTTCTTTTTAACGATAGTTTAACGATTGTTCAGCCATGAACCTGATTGGTGCCTGTTAGATAACTTATAACTTATTGCAGGGGTTAAAGATAGCAAGGCTTGTAGGGATTATATAAAGATTTAAAAAAAATAGGAGTGCCGGATTTGACACTTCCAAAAAAACGAGGGGGACACATGCAGGTACAAAAGGGACGGCAGGCTGCGCAAAATTAACCTGCTTTCCATACCTTTTTATTCATAAATCCGTAATAATTTATGAGATTG
>JAFGVM010000094.1 GCA_016937995.1 Candidatus Delongbacteria bacterium | reverse complement strand
AGTTTCAGGGATACCTTCGATCTGAGATACTTTTTCAGTTGAGTTAAGTTCAGCAGCACCGAGAACGATAACACCACCCCAGAGTCCTCTTGTTTCAAGCGGAGCTGAGAAATCATCATACTCTGATGTGAAAATGATAGGTGCGTATTCAGTACCTTCAAAGATACCGTATCCACCTCTTGCTACGATCAACGCACTTGCATCAACACCTGTACTGTATCTTCCTTTGATAACAGTACCGGGTTCAATAGTAAGTGTGTCACCGGAATTTACAAAAACCATGTTCTCGAGATAATATACATTATCACTAGTCCATGTTGTTGTACCGGTACCTGATCCGTCGTCATAGATAGATATATCTGCGGCGGTCAGAGTTGCGATAACAGCTGTTAATAACAGCATTACCAGTTTTTTCATTTTACCTCCATTTAATGTTAATTGGTTTAAAGCGAATAGCTTAAAGACAATGAATATTCGCTGCCTGTTTTATATTTTGTAAAAATGTAATCTTCGCCTTTATAGTGATAGACTTTTTCAGTAGCAGAATTCAAAATATTGGAAATACCGAATTTTACAGAATAATTATCCCAGAATTTCTGACTTAGAGAAAAGTTTAGATTATGTTTAGGCAGTTCGTAAATATCCGGTGTTCCACCTTTACTGTTCTCAGAAAGTTTTTCTCCGGTTAGATTGTAATTGATACTAGCATGTGTTTCAGTATCTCTGTTCTGATACTGTACATAGAAATTAAAAATGTATTCGGGTTGACCCTGTAGAGGTCTCGTGTCATCTGCATCAGGATCTGCAATAAGTATGGCAGTCATTTCACTTTCAGGGATCTTAACTTCCGAAATTATATATGAAAAATTGGATGATACGAAAAAGTATTTTAAGAACGGATGTATCTGATCAAGATCTTTTCTGACTTCTATCTCAATACCTTTTACTTCAGCTCTCGGTACATTCTGATACTGAGTTTCTTTATTATCATTGAGGAAAGCTTTTTCTATAGGATTCTTAAAGTATTTATAATAGAAACTTAATGAATATAATTCACCCGGTCTTTCGTAAAAATCGAATCTTACGTCATAATTGTCTATTAAAGTTCTTTCAAGTTCATTGTTTCCTGTAAAAAAGAAACCACCGGCAAAATCAAGTGAAGGGAAAGGAGCCAGTTCTCTTATTGATGGTCTTGCCAGTGTTTTCCCGTAAGACAGTTTCGCAATGAGATTATCAAGTATTCTATAGTTTAAAATTCCCGCAGGTAAAATATCAGTTTCTTTAATTTTTCCCTGTTCATATGTTGAATCCTGAGTAGCAGCTTCCATGTCAGTTATCTCATAACGTGCTCCTATTGTAAGATCAATTCTGTCAATGACAGGTACTTCAGTCATTCCATAAAATGCAGTTACATACTGATGTCCGTCATAGTTCGATCTGTCTTCAGAAGCATCTACAAGATAATTTCCCCATGTATATCTTACATTCGTTGGTCCAACTGGAGTTACATCAATAATACCCATACCGTCTGAAAAATACGAAAAAGGGTCTGCATCATAATCATTATATGCAAGCTGTTCCTGATTAGTTATCTGGAATACTCTTTCTCTGAATGTTCTGTCTTTTGCAGAAAAGTAAAATCCTGTTTTAAATTTCGAATCCGCATTTTTATAAATAGTGAAAGGCAAAGTGAATTTTAGATCAATGTTATAACTGTCCTCATCCATTTCCCTGAAATACCTTGAAGGTTGTTTGTAAAGAGACGGAGTTATAAAATAGTTGTTGTAAGTTCCCAAAGTATCTACTACAAGGTCACCTGTAACAGGATCTTCATAAACATCAACATCATATTCAAGCATATAATGGTCGCTGAAGAATCTTGTGTCAGGTTCGTCCTGAGATGTAAGGCTGTAAGCCATATTCCAGTCAAAACTTGTATCAAAGAACTTTGTAAACCTGTGGTTACCTCTTAACTGATTGGTAATAAGCTGTCTTTCGATCCATTTGAGTACTCTTGTTTCATAGGTAGCTTCCGGATCCATATTGCCATCGTAATAATGACCGGATATATATCTTGCAATATCAGTGGCACTTTGTGTAAAGACTGTATTAAAATAATAACTATGATCTCTTGTTAAATTATACTGAAGGTTAAGAAGTCCGTTAATATTGACGTTGTCCTCACCTTTAACTTCAATGAATTCCAGTTCATTTGATAATTCATCTGCTCCTGTTCCGGTAAGAATATAATTGTTAATTATCCTGTCATCGTAGGAACTGAATTTTCTTGAATATTTAATTGTAGAAATAAGGTCAAAAAAGCTGGATGATGAAAATCTGAATTTTTTCCCGTAATTAAGATTATAACTCTGATTGACAGGTGCAGATTCCATAATTGGGGTCATTATATTGTTAAATGCTTTAGAATAATGATGAAGATCAAGAACCTTAGCTGTCTGAGCATCATGAATACTGTCATTGGATGTACCTACAATAGGAATTGCGATCAGCTCTTTTAGGTCCACATTCTGTAGTTCATCAGGGATATCTCTGGTACCGTCATCATATCCAAGCCAGTCCGTATCACCACCCTGATATGTCAAATAATCATTGAATGTTGTATTTGTGTTATAACCGTTCGAAACAGAGACATCAAGCTGTTTATCTTCCTGAAGACTTTTTGTATTAATATCAATTAGACCTCCTACAAAATTTCCGGGTTTGTCCGGTGTGAAGGACTTTGAAGTTGTTATGTTGTCCATAACTGATGATGACACAAGGTCCAGCTGGAATGAATTTTCGTCAGGATCAGCAGAAGGGAGTTCTACACCATTAAGGTGAACAGTTGAATATCTGTTACCTAAACCTCTGACATAAACATATTTACCTCCTTCTACAGAAGCACCAGTAACGTGTTCCATAGCTGATGCAGCATCACTACTGCCATAAGAAGAGATCTCTTCAGAACTGATCGCATCCATTATTTTAACTTCTTCCTTTCTTGATATAAGCTGAACTTCCTTTGTTGTTTTGTCAGCTTCCGCAACGATCTCTATGCCTTCCAGTTCCATTACTGAGATAGACATATCGAAATCATAATATTTGTATTCATTACCTTTAATTTCAAAATCTTCGATCTCAATTCTTTCATAACCAAGACATTCGGCGATAAAAGTATATTTGCCCGGAGGAATGTTGTTTATGAAGTAAACACCTTCTTCATTAGTAGCGCAACCTATAGTATGTTCATCGTAACCATTTTCAAGGTAAACATTAACATCTTCCAAAGGTGAATTTGACTCGTTACATTTTACAGTTCCTTTCAGTCTACCATACTGAAATCTTTGTGCTGTTATCGAAGTAGTGATAATCAGGAACAGTATTAAAAAGCTCCTGATAGAAATTCTAATTTTACGGCTATCCATTTTTTCTCCTGAGTTAAAATTTACAGGATAAATATGTCCACAGATTGTTAAATAAATCTTAGACGAACCTTAAAATGCTGTTATTTATATGCTAAGATTGAATTAGATAAGTGATTAGATTTTGTTAAGCAGGTATAATTATTTTTAACATGTTAGGAATAAGTTTTTTCAGGATTACTTATAATCGATATCAGCGGTTATTAATTATTAATGAATTTGTTATTAAACTAATAAAACTTTATAAGTAATATATAATACTTATAAAGTGTAAATTTTATTATATATGGCACATACAGAATATTAACATAAATATCACTGTTTTCTCAAACCAATTAAATACTGAATTAACATTTGTATTTTAATTTACAGGAAAAAGAAAAAAACGGAGGGTTTATGAAAAATATATTCAAATGTTCAGCAATGATATTATTAATGATCGTACAGATCATTAATGGTCAAGTAGTTAAATCGTATGTGAATTTAACATTGAATCCATACGAAAATGTTAACTGGAGTACATACGGTCAGTACAAAGCAAATTTTCACACCCATACAACCAACAGTGACGGGGCTGATTCTCCATCTGAAGTTATAGATCAGTATTATTCAGCAGGTTATGATATCCTGGCAATTACAGACCATGATTATACTACATGGTCATGGCCGTCAAATCCGGGAATGATAGCAGTAAGAGGAAATGAATACTCTAACTCTCATCACATGAATGCTTTTTATGATTTTACTAGCAGTGATGCAGGTATTGAAGACGGGATTCCTCATGTTGATGCAAGCGGTGGACTTTCTCTGATAAATCATCCGGGACGTTATTATACACCAAATGACTGGGCATGGTATATTCCATGGTATTCAAATTATCCGTCTTGCGTTGGACTGGAAGTCTACAATCAGGGTGACAGATATCCTGATGACAGAGAGCTCTGGGACAATATAAATGAAAATTATTTCTCTCAATATAGTAAACTGGTGTGGGGTTATTCAAATGACGACAAACATACTACAGATCATTTATATGGAAACTATCAGTTTATGCTTATGCCTGAAAAAACAGAAGATGCATTAAGGACGTCACAACAGGAAGGAGCATTCTATTTTTGTTATGAACCCGGTCGTTCAGGTGATGCTCTTGTGCCAAGAATCTCAGATATAACAGTTGATGATCTAAATAAAACAATAACTATAACAGCAACCGGATACACAAGTATAGACTGGATCGGTCCAGGAACAACTACTGTTGGAAGTGGAACAACTTTTGATTATTCGGCCTATACTGACGTACAATTTGTAAGAGCAATATTATATAATACATACGGTAGTACATATACACAGCCTTTTGGATTTGAAACATACTCAGAGACACCTCCGGTAACCGACTTTGTTGCAGATAAAACCAATGCAATTCCTGGTGAAATGATCAATTTTGCTGATAATTCTGCAAATGCTCCTACATCATGGTCATGGACATTTACCGGAGGTACTCCTCCTACAAGTACTGAACAGAATCCTACAGTTTCATATTCATCATTAGGGACTTATGAAGTTTCACTTACAACATCTAATGAATTCGGATCTGATACTGAAACAAAAACAGCTTTCATTACTATAAGTAATTCAGCATCGATAAGTATTTCTGTTATTTCTGGAATGGATGATGTTGAAGAACAGAGTGGTGGTAGTATGTATACTGACAGCAGTGATTTGGAATTCTGTGATGACGGAGGAGATCAAAAAGTAGGAATCAGATTCCAGAATATTAACATTCCTCAGGGTGCAATTATAGATTCAGCCTATATTGAAGTCAGAGCTGATGAATCAGATACAAAAACTTTAAATCATATTTTGTTCGCTGCGGAAGATATTGATAATTCACCTGCATTTACAACGAGCGATTATAATGTTTCTGACAGAACTTTAACTGCAAATTACATTGAATGGATAAATCCACCATCCTGGTCAGCTGAATCAGTATATTATTTTCCTGATATGAGTAATGTTATTCAGGAAGTAGTTGACAGAGAAGGATGGGCCAGCGGTAACAGCATGAGTTTTATTTTCTGGCAGGAAGATATAGATTCTGACGAGCGTGTTGCAGATCCATACGAGGGTGGATATCCACCGGTACTGCATATCGATTACACAATCCCTGGGGAAGTTATTCCTTCAACACCTTTGAATATTAGTACAAGTGTAATTGGAACGAACCTTACAATAAGCTGGGACGAATCGACTGATGCAGACAGTTATGATGTATATTCGTCGGATGATCCTAACGGAACATTCTCATTTGAAGTGAATGTAGCAACAAATCAGTATGTTACTCCTTATACTGACGCAAAGAAATTCTATTATATAGTAGCGAAGAACAGCTTAAAAAAATAGTCTTAAATAAAAAAGTGTGCTGTCCCTACGAGTGGCTATCCTCCTCCTACGGGAATGTTTACCAGCGCACTTTTTCTTTTTAATAAAATACAAACAAAATACGAACAATAATCTGATCGCGTCCTCATCATATAATAAATTTCAATCTCTAAATTTCAAATAAAAGGAGAAAAATATGAAAGATTATAATGACATTGTAAGATTAAGAACAAAAGTTCTTATACTGAAAGATGAACTTTCAAAAGCTACAGCTGAGATCGGTGATATAATGGGAAAATACAACAATATGGATTATCTTGACGAAGTAAATGCCATTAATCACGAAATGGAATCTTTGTATCTTGATGTTGAAGATCATGACAACAGGGATGATGATATCCAGGATGAGATATATATCCTGTTAGATAAGAAAAAACTATTTATTGATTCATTTGATATTATTGAAAAGTTACATAACGACCTTCAGGAAATAATAGGTAATGTGAAAGTATGTCTTAATAAATCATATGAAAAAGATATGATATTAAGAAGTCTGGATGAAGATCTGATGACTATTTTTCAATAGTATTTTTCTTTTTTTAATAAAAAGATCAAACCCTCATAAGGTTCTATCACAAAATTTTTCAGGAATTGTAGCTTGTGTCTCTTTTTTGTACCTGTAGAAAGCAATAAAACACATTCCATTTTATTGAAATGCATTAACTTTTTATTTGTATTACTAAAATTAAGAACCACTAATGTTCTTTCTGTTCCATATGTTCTTAAATATGCAATGATTCCTTTTTCCCCTTTTATCAACGGAATCCAATCACCTTTATGTAATGAGGAGTATGAATTTCTTAATTTGATAAGTTTTTTAGTAAGAGTAAAAAGAGAATTTTTTTTTGATCTTTCATCTGATATATTATTATTTTCAAAGTTCTTATTTATAGGTAGCCATGGTGCGGCAGTTGAAAAGCCTGAATTTTCAGAATCGTCCCATTGCATTGGAGTTCTTGCTTTGTCCCTTCCCTTATAAATAGGCCAGTATATTTTCCCCATTGGATCTTTAATTTCATTTTTTCTGATAATTCCATTTCTCATTCCTATTTCTTCACCGTAATAGATAAAAGGAGTTCCTTTCAAAGTTAACATCA
This sequence comes from Candidatus Delongbacteria bacterium, assembly GCA_016937995.1. Lineage (GTDB taxonomy): Bacteria > UBA4055 > UBA4055 > UBA4055 > UBA4055 > WTAK01. The sequence continues at coordinate 6,674 of JAFGVM010000094.1, read as the reverse complement.
ATATAAGTTTTATTCTGGCTTTTTGATCATCGTAACTGATGTTTCTGTTAAGATCATGATTAGAAAAAACGATCGAAGGCCAACCTTTCGATGGCATACTGATATATGATCTAATAATTGCTTTAAAATAACTTGATGCAGACCATTTCTGGAATAAGAGAGAAAAATCAAAAGCCATATTCAAAGTATCATCACCTTCTGACATATAATAACTAACAACATCGGACTCTCCCGGAGGTAGTGCAAAAATTTCCCCGATCAACATTCTGTTGTCATATGAATTTATAATTTTTCTGAAATGCTGCAGCAGTTTTAAAGAACTTGATCTGTTCCTAGAATAGAATTTTCTTTTACCAAGAATGATCTCGAACAGACCAGGATTTTCCCGTAATTTTATGTCTTTTATAATAAAATTAACAGCATCAAGTCTGAAACCGTCAATACCTTTATCCAACCAAAATCTGAATATCTTCCCGAATTCTTTTTTTACTTCCGGATTTCTCCAGTTTAGGTCAGGTTGTTCTTTTAGAAAAGAATGATAATAATACTGATCTGTATTATTATCATACTCCCAGGCTGTTTTACCATAAATCGTTTTCCAGTTGTTAGGTGGTTTCCCATTCTTTCCACTTTTCCAGATATACCAGTCTCTTTTATCACTGTTTAATGATTTTTTTGATTCAGTGAACCATTTATGTTTAACAGATGTATGATTCATGACCATATCAAAAATTATGAAAATATTTTTTTCATGACACCTGAGTATTAGCTCTTCAATGTCCCTCATTTTACCGAATACAGGATCGATTGAATAATAATCGTCTATATCATAACCGAAATCACTCATTGGTGATTTGAATACAGGTGAAAGCCAGATAGCTGTTATTCCAAGATCTATGATATGATCAAGTTTTTCTATAATTCCTCTAATGTCCCCGTAACCGTCACCATTTGAGTCTTTAAAACTTAAAACATAGATATGATATATTACTCCGTACTTCCACCAGCAGTTAGCGTATTTCCCAAAATTTTTAAAGGTCATTTGCTTTCAGAAAATCATTAACTATTTTATCTGCATTAAAATCTTTTGATCTTTTTACTGCACTGTTTTTAAAGTCTGACCATTTATTTTTATTACTTAGATATTCAACAGCTTTTTCAATAATATCTTCTATCGTTTCAACAAGATAGCCATTTTTTTCATCTTGAATTATATCCTTTGGACCTTTTGTATTGTATGATATTACCGGAAGACCGCAGCTCATAGATTCAATTACAACACAGCCGAAAGTATCGAATTTAGAAGGTAATATGAAAAGGTCGGAAGAGGAATAGAGTCCAGGTAGATCATCGTGGTTTATCCAACCGGTAAACTTACCTTCAGGTAATTCTTTTTTCAGTTCATCTTCTGCAGGACCGGTCCCTGCGATTATGATCTTTATATCAGGGATATGTTTTTTAATCCCGTAGTAGATCTGAGGCAGCTCCATCACACCTTTTTCTTTGCTTATTCTACCGGCATATAAAATGATCGGATTCCCGGGTTCTTCCATGAAATATAATGTGTCATCAATACTCATAGGACCTTTGAAATGGTCAACAATTGGTTTGAATATCTCATCTACCCAATGAGCTGTGACTATAACATCCTCATCTTTGAATCCCATTTCATTACTGTTAAGCCATGTTTTTTGATCAGTGTTAAGAACGAACAGTTTATCGAAAGCACCGTAATATGCTCTAAGATATCTTCTTACTCTGTTGATCTCATGTATGTCGAAACCGAGAACATCTTTAGTAAAAGTAATCCAGTCTGTATGAATATAAAAATTTGTCGGTACAGAAAATGCGTGTTTCAGATATAGTGAAGCTAGACCCATTATTCCTTCAGTAGAGCAAATTATCCTGTCGTACTCATTTTGCTGAAAAATTGAATGTATTTTTAGAAAATTAGGTATTCTTAACTCCTGCTGCTTGTAAAAAGGAAGTGTAAATGTCATTTCAGGCTTCAAAACAATGAGATGATCATCAGGTTTAATTTTATCTGAACAGACAAGAATGTCAATAGGGAGGTTTCGTTTTTTGATCTCTTCATGCATTGCCTGTAGTGACATAGAAACTCCATTCTTGTCACCATAAGTATCTGTCAGCCAAAGCATTCTTTTAGGATGTTTAAGTTTTCCGGTTTTTTCAGCGAATTGATTGTATAAAGGTCTTAGTTTTGTAAGTGTTTTTGAACTTGTAAAATTTGCTGCAAGAATTATCAGTGACGTCAACATTGGAAAAGAAAGACCATCAAGAAACTTTGGTATGTCTGGATATGCCATTTTACTGTTCTTTGGTTCTTTGTTACCTGAATACTTTCTGAGATTAGTAGGGAGTTCAAGAAAACTGATAATATTATCAAGAGAAGTATTCTCGAATTTTTTATCAAAATCTATTTCATCAAGTTTTTTCTTCAGTCTAGAAAATAATACATGATTAAGCTGGTCTGAAATTTTATTGATCTGCTCAGAATATTTTTTTACAGAACCAGGAGTTTTATCTTTTCCTGCTTCTGCTATTTGAACCGCAGAATCAAAAATTGGTTTATATGCTTTTGAAATAAGAAGCTTTCTAAAATGGTTCGGTATTTTACCAAGAAATGATTTATGGAAAAGGTCAATGAATTTGATAGTTACTTTGTGGTTCTGGATCTCTGATATTGCATTTGAAATGATAAATGAAATAGTCTTATCAATTACAGAACCCTTATGTAGCAGCAATCTGTTCAAACCGGGATCTTTGAAATTCAGACATATCTGATTAAAATAGTCTATAAATGCAACTGTCAGCTTTTCAGTATTCTGATTTGATCCGTAAACTGCTATATCACCTTTTTTTATTGCTTCAAGAGCAAGATCTGAAAGCTTTTCTTTTTTCTTTCTATTCTCAAGGTCTCTGACATATAAATATGAGCCTGTCTGACCTGCAAAAATTCCCATATGGCTGTCAGAACCACCAGTAAAAACTTTTTTATAGGGAAAGTTACAATATTCATAAGGATCTATGTTAAATTTTTTTGCCCAGGCATCGAAATCTTCTTTTGTTGTATTTTCAAGCCAGATCTTTATAAGAAGATTCTGCCATGTATTTCTCTGACCGTTGACTACTTCAAATCTTTCAAAAAGGAGTGATAGTTTACAGAAGAAATCAAAAGGAGGAATACCCTGTGATTTATAATGAAAAAGTGGATGTGCCCAGATTGTAGGGATATCATTTTTTCTGCAATATTTAAGAAAATCATACAGATTCTCTCTGAGTTCAAGCATCACAACTTCGTGTTCTTTTGTAAAACCATAAGCCAAAACATGAATTCCTATCTCATAATCAGGGACAATACAACTGAATTCCGCTCCGACAAGTGCGTCAATTCCTTTATCAAGCAGTTGAAAATTTGATAATGCACTATTATGATTTGTTATAGTTACAACGTCACAATTGTTTGCTCTTAAAGAATTTACGAGATCTTCAGTCTTCAGCCATGTTTCCTGAACATTAAGTATTCTTCCCAGCAGTTCATCAGTTACATCACTGTTGTGATCATGACAGTGAAGGTCTATTTTTATCAGATCTTTTTTAGAGAATTTCTTTTCTTCCTGTTCAAAAAAAGAATTTAATTCTTTTCTTAGTTCTTGCTGAAATTTTGTTCCCAATTTTATCTCCTTGAAATTTCTTTTAATTTGTCCATTGTAGTTATTGGTCCCGATAACAAAGCTGCACTCTGAAGCCATTGGGGTATATTACCTCCAAAACCGATCTTTCCTTCAATAATAAGCTCTGATCTATTCGAACCGTCAGGTCTGATGATGATTTTTTCATTAAATTCACTTATTCTGACAAGGTCATTTTTTACAGGTATATTCATTTCGTCAGCTGCACAAGATTTCATAATGTATGTTCCATCAACTTTTTTAAAATCAATCCTTGTTATCAAATCTCTGTTAGAAACCGGCCAGGGTGAGTCCATAACAGAATAATGAATTACAGTAGAGTCATTTTTATATAAAATTTCAATTGATTCAATGTTGTTATATATTTTATGGAACTTATCAAATGAAGTAAGAAAATTGAATATTTCATCAGGATTAAGACTGAAATTTGATTCGATCCTGTATGTCTTGGTTCTATCACCTTTTGTATATGCTTTATAATAATCTGTGCTTTTTTTCAGTTCCCAGGTTTCTGAGAAAAGCAGAGAGGTAATAAAAATAAATAATGCTGATCTTCTACTCATAAGCTTTTTTGCTTAAAAGTAGCTAATCAGTGTTAGTAAAAAATTAAAGAAACGTTAGTAAAGTGGTTTAAAAATGTTTGAAAAATATTAGCATTGTGGATGAATATCATAATACCACATCATCATGATCTCATCAGTGAGGTCTTTGTAGGCATCAACTGAATATTTACCGAGATAGCATCCCATCTTTTTGTAAAACTTACACGCATTTACATTGATATTCTGAGTCTCGATCTTTAAAAATTCACAATTCTTTTCTTCAGCGAATTTCACCGCTTCCCTGAAAAGTTTTCCCCCGATACCTTTTCCTTTGTGATCAGGAGAAACTCTGATGTCCCACAAAACTGCAATATCATCTCTTCCCTCAAGCATATTTACACCGTTCGTGTTATACGCAATAACTGCTCCGGCGACATAATTGCCATCAAGTTCAGCTCTTAAAATTCGCCAGTTGGAAATATCCCAGTTCTCTGACCATTTGAATGGAGATTCATGCTCATCATAGTCTTTTGTAAAGATCGGGACAGGTATTTCAACTAGTTTAATATCCTCTACAATTCCAGAAAATATTTCCTTGGGGTAGATCACATCAGATGTAAACCGAATTGGAACTTCGTGATAGTTTTTAAGAAATGATATTGGAACTTGTTTTATCGTTAGATTCATATACCAAGTATAGATAAATTAGTCAAAATTCTCAAGATAAGTTTTTTTATTGCTTGTAAAGCTCAATGATTTTACTTAAAATAACACTATTGTTTTCAAACGTAAAGAAGGAGTAAAAATGTTGTCAAAATTCAAAATATTATTTGTATCAATTTTATTGCTCAGTTCGATCACTGTGTCTCAAACGATCGTACAATGGTACACTTCAAAGGGTAATTTTAAAGCTCAGCTGAGGGAGGATCATGTTCCGATCACTGCGAATAATTTTATAGATCTGACCAATGCAAAATTTTATGATGATTTGATCTTTCACAGAGTTATACAAAGTTTTATGATACAGGATGGTGACCCCTTAGGTGACGGTACAGGTGGTCCGGGTTATACTATTCCAGATGAATTTCATCCGGATCTGAATCATAATGCTCCAGGTGTATTATCAATGGCAAATGCCGGACCTGATACAGGTGGTTCTCAGTATTTTATTACAGTAGAGTCTTATCCACATCTTAATGATCATTATTCTGTTTTCGGAAAGGTCATTGAAGGATTGGATGTTGTATATAGTATAAGTTATGTGCCTACTATTGATGACAGACCTGTAGTTCCGGTTACAATTGATAGTATCAGGGTCGTTTATTCTCCTCCTGCTGAAGGTGTGTACTTACAGAATTATATCAGTAATAAAATTATTGAAAAGCAAGAATTTATCGAAATAGATGTTTCAAATCTTTTTGCAGCTAGAGACAGTAGCAGTGTTGTAGTATCACTAGAGAACAACAGTGATCCAACTGTAGTATTTGCAGAACTGATGGAAAATAGTTTATTTCTACAGACAGGGGATACAATTTCAACAGGTACATCAACGATAACTTTGAAGGGTGAATCTGGTGCATTTTATGAAACATTTCAATTTGATGTTACTGGTTATGATCCTTCAGAATACAATATCGAGGGTTTTGAAACAGGTGACCTTATAAAATATCCATGGCAGTTCGGAGGTGATGCAGGATGGGCAATCGATACAGATAATTCTTATGAAGGCACTTACTGTATAAAGTCTTCTGATATCGGGTATAATCAAACTGCAGAAATAACAGTTGAGATGAATTATGAGACTGACGGTGAAATATCTTTCTGGCATAAAGTTTCTTCTGAAACAGGTGCTGACTACTTGAAATTTTATATTAACAGGTATGAGAAACTGCAGAACAGTGGTCTGTCATCATGGAGAAAATCGACAATACCGGTTCCTGCAGGAACACATACTTTTAAATGGATCTATGAAAAAAACAATTCCGGAGATGAAGGTGATGATTGTGCATGGGTTGATGATATAACTTTCAAAGGCGGAGTTTCTACTTCAATTAATAATGAACAATTAATAATTAATAATTATGAGTTATATCAGAATTACCCGAATCCGTTCAATCCAGTAACAGAGATAACTTTTTCAATTGATAAAACTCAGGATGTTAAGTTGTCTGTATATAACCTTTCCGGTCAGCTGGTTTCTGATCTTGTTAACAGGAAACTTGATAAAGGTCTTCATAAGATCAAATTCAATGCGAATGAACTGAATAGTGGGATATATTTTTATAAATTAGAATGTGATGGTATTTCTGAGACAAAGAAAATGTTATTGGTTAAATAGTGACATATGTCCCCTCACGAAGTGTTATATTACAAATATAAGGCTAAAATGGAGGGGAAATGTCAAACAGAAAAACAGAGT
>JAFGVM010000093.1 GCA_016937995.1 Candidatus Delongbacteria bacterium | reverse complement strand
TTAGAAATAGTCTCTAATTGCGGATAGCCGTCCAAAATGGTGGTATATGCGTATGTTTTGCTATTCTTCATCGAATTTTATATTGTCTAGTGGACTCTTTATTTTATCGAATCCTTTCTTTGTAATATGAGTATATATCTGAGTAGTCTTCATACTTTGATGTCCCAGCAATTCCTGGATATATCTTAAATCTGTACCATCTTCAAGAAGATGGGTTGCAAAGCTATGTCTTAGAGTGTGAATAGAAGCTGGTTTTTTTATGTTAGTGTTTTTTAAAGCATTTTTTAATATATTCTGCACACTTTTTCTGCTATACTGTCCACCTTTTTGACCTTCAAACACATATTCTTTAGGTTTATATTCAGCAAAATATTTTTGTAAAAGACTTACAATAGTATCTGATAGAAGAGTGTATCGATCTTTATTGCCTTTGGCAGACTGAATGAATATCTGCTTCCTGTCATAGTCGATGTCTTTGATTTTCAGTGTTATTACTTCTCCAAGTCTTAATCCGGCAGAATAAATTGTATAAATTATGCATTTGTGCTTTAAGTTCTTTATTGATTTTAATATTTCAGTTATTTCTTCAATGCTTAACACAACAGGTAATTTCTTTGCCTTACGTGGTCTTTCTATCCGATATACTTCTCTTTTTTGATTTAGAACTTTTTCATAATAAAATTTAATAGCATTGATAGCTTGATTTTGCGCTGATGCTGATAAATTTCTTTTTTCGATCAAAAAAAGCATATAATCCCTAATCTGATCTTTAGTGATATTCAAGGGATCAATATTCTTATAGTAGTTTACAAATCTTTTAAAATTAGCGATATATGTCTTTTTTGTTGGTGCTGCATATCTTTTAATTTCGAGCAATTTTATGTAATCAAATGGGATATCCACACCATTTGAAGTATAAAATTCCGTTTTGTTAGTTTCTGGTTTATTTATCTCAATTTCATTCTTTTCTTCAAAAATTAATTCTGCTTTGTCAGAGAAAAGTTCATATAGCTTATCATAATTGTTTGTTTTAGGAATAATCCAGCATTTTAAATCATTATCCCATATTCTGCCTGGAATTTTCTTGATCAAATTGAGAATTACAGTATTATATTTAAATTTTAATTGAAGGCTTGGAATTCCCTTATAAATAATTTCTTCAAATTCAATCTTTTTCATTTATTAATACATGCCTATTTGTTGTGGTTTATAGAATTTACTAACTGTTTTATATTTAAGCAAGTTAATATTATTTGAAAAGTAAAAGTGCAAATTTTCGAGCTTTATTTTAGATTCAACGTCTCTACCTTACCTTAAAATCAAAGTCCATTCCAACTCCCCAGGTAGCTTGATACCATTTCTGATTGTTTGCTCCGAATGCAGAACCGTATTTATCATTACCTGACATTTCGATGAATAAACTTATATAGCCTGTATCTCTTCTCCAGTCTGACCAGCCCATTGTATTAGCCTGATGAGCTCCGTACAGATCGTCACCCTGCCCATCAAAGAAAATTGATATTGCATCAGCATTTCCCGCACCTATTGAAAGGGATTCAGCCTGATAGCTGTCATTACCTTTTAGGTCAAAGAACATTCCACCGGCATAATCATGACCGCAACCTATGGAAACACCTTTGGATTTATAACTGTCATCACCTTCAAGATCTATTACTGTGCCAAAAGCTAAGTGAACTCCGGAACCTATAGAGTATTGGTATGAAATATAATTGTCGTTACCTTTGAAGTCATAGAGAACTCCGAGTGCGAACCAGTAAGCACCTCCCTGACCGAATATATCAGAGATGTAATTATCATTTCCCTGTTTATCGAAAAGGAATGCCATTCCGCCGGCAGCATTATCCCTGTCGCCTATAGAAAATCCCTGACCCATTGAAATAAAGTGATCACTGTATCTCAGAACATCTACCTGTGTCCCAGATAATGTATAGTTGTCATTACCGTTCTCATCGACAAGAACTGAATATCCGCTTACTCCTGCAAATGCCTGAGTTTTTTCCTCTCCGAGATATACGTCATTTCCACCGTTATCCCAAAGACAAGCATAGCCAAAAGAAGCTGAAGCCTGAGAGCTTTTCAGAGATAGATATTTATCATTTCCACCTGCTTCAAGCAGTACTGCAAAACCATACTCAGCAAAAGCTAAAGAATTATTAGTACATTCATAGATATCATCACCTTCACCTTCATAGAGTAATGAAATTCCGTTAAAAGTTGATGCCGGTCCGTATTCAGCAGAGATATACCTGTCATTTCCTTTCAGGTCAATAATGTAGTTGAATCTGTTCTTGCTGTTATCTAATTTGTAAGTGTCATTTCCAACCTGATCAATTATAAGAAAATATTCACCTTCGTAGATATCATCACCATCAGTTCCAACAGCGATTCTACCAAGAGAAGTATCCATTGTCGTTGCTTCAAGTTTGTTCTTTTTACAATGCTCAAGCAGTCCAAGAAAATCTGTGTAGGAAGATATCCCGGCTTCAATGATATATTGTAATTGAATATCTTTTAAAGTCTCTTTGTAGAATTTTTTACTTTCTTCAGAATATTTTCTTTCGTTTAGCCTTGATCTGATCATTACTGAAATATCATCATCCTCAAGTCCATCAGAGCTTTTATCGGCCGTTTCTTTAGATCGTTCCTCTGTTACAGGATTAGATATCTTATCGATGATCTTTTTCATGTCAGGATACTTTTCCCATGTCTTATCGAAAATAATCTGAACTTCTTTAGCTTTGTAAGTGAAAATATTCAGATCGATTTCTTTTATTTCATTATTCTCAGTTGAAGCATTGAATTCTTGCGATAGATTTGAAAAATCAATATTTGGGAAATCTTTGTAATCATCTTTAGTTTTTTCAGGAACAGATATCTGTTTCATCGGATCTTCGAACATTTCTGCTACAGAAGGGAAGAGGAATAACTCTTTTTCTGTCTTCACTGGTAAGAAGTAATCATTCTTATCCATATAAATTTGCCCTAAAGCATTATATATCACTGAATTATCAGAAACAAGATCATTTATTGTCATCAGTTTAATAGTGTCCTGAGTTGAAGTTTCTATCTTTTTCTCTGAGATAAGATCAACTACTTTGTTCTCAATGTACTTCTGTTGTAACAGCTTGATCAAAGGTGAATCCATTGTTCTTGAAATAACTTTGAATCTTATACCGACTGAATCTTTTTTCAAATGATTATCCAGGTAGTGCAAAGCTGTGTGGGATACAAGCTGTAAACTGTCATTCAGCATAGAAACAAGTTCTCTGTCGGCTTCAATTGTATTTATTTTACCCAGAGCTGCGGCAGTATGCCATCGTATTTTAAAATCATTATCTTCTTTAAAAGGTCTCAAATATTTTAATGAAGCAGGATCTTTAAGATCACCAATTCCTTTCAGAGTTGAAAGTTTTATCCAGGTTGAATCTTCCTGTAAAAATGGAGCCAGGAATTCAAGACCTTTTTTATAACCTGATCTTCCAAGAAATTCCACTGCTGTCCCATAAGTCTTCTTGTCCATAAGCCTGATCTTATCCATCAAATACCTGGATGAATTTTTACTGTCGATCCTACCGAAAAGATCTCTCATAGCATGATATTCTCTGGGCTGTCTGCTGCCAACCTGCTCAACAAGGAACGGCATTATCTCTTCACCAAGTTCGATTATCTGCAATCTTGCAGGTTCTACATATTTCTGATGATTATGATATGATGCTGAAGCTTTTATAAATAAAGTATCGTATTTGGAGGTTTGATATTCATTTGCTGAAAGTAATAAAGCAGCTGTCAATAATGTAAGAAGTAAATATTTCATATAATTCCCTTTTTTGGATTAGGTTTATTTTACGAAAAATCTGTATAATAAGCAAAAGATTAAATATTTTGTTCTCACAGAGTCACAGAGGAGGTAGTTTGGATAAAACACCATTAATTCAACTTGATTCCTTTTGAATAATATTTTACTTTATGTGAAAACAATAAATGGGAGTCTTGGTGAGATCATTCATACTAACATTACTGATCATGCTCGTAAACATATCATCAATGACCTTGAAGGAAGCATTTGACCGATCAGGTCCCGGTGAGGGATATGATAAGCTTGTAGTTCTGGAAAAAGGAAAACTTTATACTGGTGGACTCTTTTTAGGTTATTTTAATAATCCTTTTACTTTTAATGATGATTATGTAAACGAAATAAATGTTAGAATAAAGGGGAATGGAGCGATCATTGATCTTAAAAATGGTCAGATCCAATTCGGGAATACGCCTAACATACTTGATATTGACAGCTGTGTGATAATCAATGGAACACTCAGATACTGCGGCTCACCTGACGGAATGGGCGGATATTACATCCCTTACGGATCAGTCAGGAATATTACATTCTATAATTCGATCGATTACGGAGTCAGAATGGACGGAGCAGGAAAAGACATGTTCCTGAATAATAATCTAGTTGTTAATTGTATCTCAACAGACATTGACTTTCCGTTCAACAATTCTATCCCATCTTATTATCTGCGTACAGGTACCAGTTATGCCTTCTCTCCTTTTGAATGGTATGGTTATCCTTTATTGCAAGATAATTGGAGTTATAACGAACGTTATGAAGATGAACCCTTAGTACACTTCTCTATGCTTTGAGAGTACGGTTGAGCTCCACCATCCGAGTGGACAGATGCCGGTTCGGCACCTTTTAATAACATTATGAATATCGATCCTCAGCTGAAAGATCCGGATAATCTTGATTTCAGATTAGAAGATGGTTCTCCTGCGACCGGTTATGGATGCGAAACGTATTACATTCCGGAAGAGAAAGAAACTAAGCAGGAGAAAATATATAACGATCAAATTGAAGGTGATAGGGTAGAGCTACATGGAAATATAAGCAGGAATACTGTGATAAGAGCTGACTCTGTTTCAGTTACTGGAGATATCACTGTTGAAGATAGTATTACTCTGAATATTTCACCCGGAACAGTATTTAATTTTACCGGTCCTTACTGTTTAGATGTTCAGGGAACTCTTATAGCTGAAGGAACACCTGATGAAAGAATAGTATTCACAGCAGAAAAACCTGATCCGGTTGATGATTTTACTGTTGTTAATGGATCCTGGAAAGGCATTTTATTCAACAATACTCTCTCAACAAATGACAGTTCTTCGATCAAATATTGTGTTATAGAATATGCAAAGAAGATCGAGTATGATGAATGGAATATTACAAAATACTATGGAGGTGCATTAGTTATAAGTAATTTTTCCAAACTGACAGTTGAAAATAATATTTTTCGTTATAATTCTGCAAATTATGGTGCAGCTATAGGAGCAGTAAACACTCAGGCTAAGATCAACAATAATCTATTCTATGAAAATTATGCCCGTTATAATGGACCTGTAGCTTGTTTTATTAATTCTTATTCTTTTTTCTATAATAATACTGCGATTGATAATTATATATCTGAATTTAATGGACTTTATGTCCCTGGAGCAATATTTACATTCAGATCAAAACCATATTTTGTGAACAATATTATCAGGAACAGTCCCGGTGGATTAATTTCGCAAATTCACTACAATAAAGAATATTTTACGTATAACAATAATATTGAAGGAATAGAGAGATATAATGGTAATATAGACAGAGATCCATCATTTGATGATACTCAACATTTACCAGGGATTCTATTAGATAATTCCGTCTGTGAGGATGCAGGAGCAGGTGCTGAATTTAATTTGAACCATCCCGAGTTCGATCTTCTCGGTAATCCAAGAATTGTTAATAATAAAGTTGACATGGGAGCTTTTGAGGATCAGACACCAACATCCATAGCGAATACTCCAATAAGCACAGATCTGTTAACTATTTATCCAAATCCTGCAAATCCAGCAACCAGGATAACATTTTCTGCTCAGGATAATTGTACAGCGGATATATTTATTTATAGTATCAAGGGTGATCTTCTCGAGAAGATCGAGTATAGTAATGCAAGAAAGGGATCGAATGAATATGACCTGATGCTTGACAAGTATGTTTCAGGTCTTTATTTTGTCAAGGTTGCAATGCCCGATAAGACCATGAACGGTAAATTTTTACTGTTGAAATAACAAGAATGTAATAATAAATTATGAAAATTCTATTTTTAATCGCTTTTTTACTCATACTTGTTTCATGCAGTTCAATTCAGGAAGACATTATCATTGATACTTCTTCTCATGGTGCAATAAACATGATCAAATTGTATGATAATGAACCGTATGTTCTAAATTCCACGAATTCATCTATTCAGAAGATAGATGGTGATTCTCTAGTAACAGTCTCAGATATTGATATAAATGGAAGGGACTTTGTGCTGGATTTTGTTTTAGACGGTGAAGATATTTACTATTCGAATACTTACGATGAAATATTTAAGTTAAAAGATAATTCTATTGTTGATACTTTTAAAGTATTCAGCCCGGATAAAATTGCGAAGATAGGAAATGATCTGATAGTCACTTCCAGGTCAAATCAGGAAGGTCAAATGCTCTATTCGATCAACACTAAATCAAAAAAAATATCCGAAATAAATATAAGTTCTTCAAATTCCAATGGATCAAAATTCGGTCAGAGTTCATTATCTGTTGCATCTGAAAAAATATATGTTATTGATAACTCTACCAAAATCTTAGCAATATTTGACTGTGATCTGAATAAGTTGAATGAAATATTCCTTCCGTCTGAAAACAACTACGGGAATATGTCTATAGTTGAAGATAGACCGGTCATTTTAACTAACGAAAATGGTAAGCTTGCAATTTTTACAATTGAAGTATCTTTACAGCATTCAAAAAAAACTACAGATATAGATTTATCCTCTACAGATATCTATTCTTCGGCTATTGACAAAAACAATGTTTATCTTTATGATTATATCCGTGGAAAGATAATCATAAAAAATCTGGAAAATTTTAAATGAACTTAAAAAATATTGTAGTCTATGTTCTACTGTCTTCAACAATGATCTTTGCATCGGAGCATGTTCCCAAGCAGGATAACATTATACATTTAATGACCTCTTTTGTTTTTCATCTTGGACTGATAATATTTGCTGCAAGAGGATTCGGACTTTTATTTGAAAAGTTTAATTTACCTACTACACTGGGTGAATTGACTGCCGGGATATTGATAGGTCCGTATATGCTTGGGAAGATTCCTCTTCCTTTTTTAGGATTCCCGAATGGCTTTTTCCCTTTGAATGATGGAGCAATTCCAATTAGTTCGGAGATATATGGAGTATCTGTAATAGCATCCATTATGTTACTATTCATAGCAGGGTTGGAAACGGACATCAATTTATTAAAAAAATATTCAATTACCGGTTCTATAGTTGGGATCGGAGGACTTGTTGGTACTTTCTTTCCGGGTGTTTTAGCAGGAATGTATCTTTTCGATCTTCATTTTTTGGATCCAAAATGTTTGTTTCTCGGTGTAATAAGTACAGCTACTTCTGTCGGGTTAACTGCTAGGATATTATCAAAGAAAAAATATATGGAGTCACCAGAAGGTGTTACGATCTTATCAGCAGCTATAATAGATGATGTGTTAGGTATTATTTTGTTGGCTGTCATCTTAGGTGTTTCGACTGTGGTTACGGTGGGTGGGGCTATTGATTGGGTGGAGATAAGTGTGATCTCATTCAAAGCTGTCATTGTTTGGATTGGATTTACAGTGGTAGGATTACTTTTGTCGAATAAGATAAGTAAGTTCCTCAAAATATTTAAAGATAAATATACTTTCACCGTTCTATCATTCGGATTTGCATTGTTTTTAGCAGGAATATTTGAAAGCGCAGGTCTTGCAATGATAATAGGTGCCTATGTAATGGGATTAACCTTATCAAATACTGATATTAATTATGTTATTCAAGACACTATCCATCCATTGAAAGTATTTTTTGTTCCTATATTTTTTACCGTTATGGGTATGTTGGTAAATATTAACGCCATTGACAGTAAAATGTTATATATCGGTTTTGCTTATGGTATTGTTGCTATTCTTGGAAAAATATTCGGTTGCGGTATTCCCGCATTATTTACCGGTTTTAATAAGCTGGGAAGTTTACGGATCGGTTTAGGGATGGTCCCCAGAGGTGAAGTAGGCTTTATTATAGCAGGTATTGGTCTATCAAACAATTTCATTGACTCCGAGATCTATGGAATAGTAATACTGATGATCCTTATGAGTATATTAATTCCCCCACCACTACTCAATATGGTATTGAAAGATAAAAAACGCGGAACTAGAAAAGAAGTAAAAGATATGACAAGTGAATCATATGAATTGTATTTGGATAATTCCGAAAGAACTGAGTTCTTTGAATCGTATATTATAAAATATTTCGACAATGAAGGTTTCTTTATCAACAAAATGACATTGGATTATGAAATTTACCATATTAGAAAGGATGATATTTTTGTAAGGCTTGATAAATTTTCAGATAGGATAATTTTCAATACTAAAGCTGAGGATATGTCATTTGTAAGAACAATGATCTATGAATCATTCATGAAATTGAAATATAATCTCGATAAATTAAAGGACATGACCAATCCAGATGAGTTGAGAAAAACTGTAATGCCCGATAAAAAAGCCAGAGTAAATATTGATATTACAAAGATATTGGATCCGAATTGTATAGAAATGGACCTTAAAGGAAATACAAAAGAAGAAGTGATCAGAGAGCTAGTTGATCTTTTGGAAAAGAACGGGAAGATCATAAATAAGGATGATATCTTTAATGAAGTGATGGCAAGAGAAAGTGTTATCAGCACAGGTATGCAGAATGGTCTTGCAATACCACATGCAAGAACAGAGGGAACTGAACAGGTTCAACTGGCAGTTGGTTTTAAAAAAAATGGAATTGATTTTGACTCTATAGATGGTTTGCCTACAAAGGTTATCATATTGCTTGTTTCATCAACAAAAAAGAATGACCCGCATATCAGGGTTTTAGCAGGAATATCAACCTATCTTCATAAGAAAGAATTTGTGGATGATCTGCTTTCTAGGACTTCTCAGGGTCAAGTCTGGGAATTCTTCAAATTATAAAAGAATGAATATCCAATAACCAACATCCCGATAAATCGGGACAGGCAGGAATGTCCAATATACAAGACGTTGTAGAGACGTAACACTTTACGTCTCATAATACACAGAACGTTTTGTTTTTTTTTCAGTTTAAAGATTTATGAAATTGACTATTAGTTTCAATTTTCATATTATCCATGCAATAAGTCTACCAACAGAGGAATAAATGGAAGAGAAGAAAAGTGACAAATCAGTTATAGGAAGTATTTCAAAAATAATTAAGTTTCTACTGTCATTATTTTTAATAGCAAATGATGCATCATCGTATGATGAAACGAAAAATAGTAACCTAAAAAAGATTTTTAGATCTGTAATAGGTCTCATAATAATGCTTTTTTTAATAATGTCATTCATAGTATCAGCTTACAGAATACCTACAGGATCAATGGAAAGGACTCTTAGAGTTGGCGATATGCTTTTGGTCAATAAGTTCATTTATGGTTTCAGAACACCTGACTGGATCGGAATTCCTTTCACTGAGATAGGATTCAGTATCCCATGGGTTAAAACACCTATTTTTAAAAAGATCAAACAAGGTGATGTAGTTGTTTTCAAGCATTTCGATGAGCAGTATGATCAATGGTTGTATTACGTTAAAAGATGTATTGCTTTGCCTGGTCAGACGGTCGAGGTAAAAAATAAGGAAGTTTATGTTGATGATAAAAGATTCGGAGAATTTTACGATACGGTTGAAATAGATCCAATGTTCGAGGAGGGAAAAGCTAAACCAAGATTTACGGACCTTAGAGTGTTACCGGAAGATTACAAACAACCGGGAGTTTTTCAAAATTTAGGAAATAGAGATAATTTTGGCCCTTTAACAGTACCCGAAGGTTGTTATTTTATGATGGGTGATAACAGAGATAACAGTTACGATAGTCGCTACTGGGGTTTTGTTGAAGAGGATTACATTGTTGGTAAACCTATCATGGTTTACTTCTCCTGGGATTCTGAAGCACCGCTTCTGAAAGCTATTCGCTGGTCAAGGATTGGATACTTTATTCAATAAAGTCAGAAGTCAGAAATTAGAAGTCAGAGGTTTGTAGAGACATTGCTCAGCAACGTCTTTACTGTTTTTGCGTGATAGTAATTATTATCATTTTGTTACACCTGTTTATTTCGTATATTAAAAAAAAGAGGTATAATTATGAAAGATTGTGAAAAAATAGGTTGTAATGTTTATGATAATCTTTCTTTTGCGGTTATTGTGATAGATAAAGATTTTAAAGTTATTTCCACAAACAATAAAGCTGCAGAAATATTTAAAACTAAACAAACTTGTGGTTCAAGCTGTTTTGCATTAACTCATGATTCATCGAAACCCTGCTGGGAAAATGGTGAAGAATGTCCTGTAAAAGAATGTTTTAAAACAAAAACTAACCAGCAAGTCGTTCACAAGCATATTTATGACGGAGTTGAAGTTTTTGAAGAGATAACAGCTACTCCTATTTTTGATGAAAATAATGAAATTAAGTTTGTAATTGAAGAGATCAGAGATATTACTAAAATGCTTAAATTAAAGATAGTGATAAATCATCTCAGAAGCGAGATCGAAACACTTCATGGCATTATCCCTATATGTTCATCATGTAAAAAAGTAAGGGATGATGAAGGTTACTGGGCTCAAGTTGAGGAATATTTAAGTACACGTTCCGATGCAAAATTCTCACATTCGATATGCCCTGATTGTTTAAAAGAATTATATCCTGAAATCGCCGCAAAAAGAAAAAAGGAAGGAAAGTAAAGCCCTTAAATGTTTTTTTAAATCCTTGATATTTATCAAAATAACAGAAATATTTTAGTTGCGTATTTAGATCGCGTTTGTTATATTTGTGTGCGCTGCGTGAACGGTTAATTATTAAGCACAAATTAACTATGAAACACCGGCAGTTTATCTAAGCAGATAAACGATGACAGTGACGAAAATAACTTTAAATAATAGAAAAAACGGAGAAAAAATGAAAACCTATAGTGCAAAACATACCGATATCGACCGAAAATGGTATGTTGTAAATGCTGAAGGTAAAACTTTAGGTAGAATAGCTACTCAGATCGCTGTAAAGCTTATCGGAAAAGAAAAGCCGATATTTACACCTCACATTGATCTTGGAGATTTTGTTGTAGTTGTAAATGCTGAGAAAGTTTTTCTGACCGGCAACAAAGAAACTGCAAAAGAATATTTTCACTATACAGGATATCCTGGTGGTGGAAGGATGCAGACAGTTGAAGACCTGAGAGAGAAACATCCTGAAAGGATCATCTCTAAAGCTGTAAGCAGAATGCTTCCAAAGAACAAGATGAGAGCAAGAAGAATGAAAAGATTGAAAGTGTACGTTGGTAACGAACATCCACATTCAGCTCAATTACCCCAGGAACTATAAAAATAATACAGGAATGATATAAATGAAAGTAAACGCTCAAGGATTTTTTACAGCAGTAGGCAGAAGAAAAAGTGCCACAGCAAGAGTAAGGATTAAGCCCGGATCAGGAAAGATCGTTGTTAACGATACTGACAGCTTAGAATATTTTAAGAAAAAAATACTTCAGATGGATCTTGAACAACCTCTTGAAATTACAGGTAATATCGGTAAATTCGATATTTTTGTTAATGTTAGAGGCGGCGGATTATCAGGTCAGGCAGGTGCGACCCGTTTAGGAATTTCAAGAGCTTTAGCGGTTTATGATAAAGATCTTAAATCTAATCTGAAAGTAGTTGGAATGCTTACCAGAGACTCTAGAGAGAAAGAGAGAAGGAAGTATGGTCTTGCCGGCGCAAGAAAGAAATTCCAATTCTCGAAGCGTTAATCGATCGCTTATTATCTGCGTATTTTGGTGTCGTAATTTGTTTTTAATCATGTCACTTAGGTCACTAAGTTCATTCACAAAAATCAAATTACTCCTGAAAATACTTGATACTAAGCAATCCCTTAACACTTCTTAATAATCAGATAATTCCGTAAAGACGCTCTACTGGAGCGTCTCTACCATAAATAGAAACATGCTCATGACCTTTGACAGGGGTGCACGTAAGTGTAGCTTTCAAAGGGATGATTGAAGCATGATAATCCGTAAATGATTACGGATGCACCGTAAGGTGTTAACAACCCCAAAATTAAAAGGAGACACAATGCCAAGAGTAACAGCACAACAGCTATTGTTAGCAGGATCGCACTTCGGTCATCTTTCTAAAAGATGGAACCCGAAAATGAAGCAGTACATCTTTACAAAGAAGAAAGGTATTCACTTGATCGATCTGAACAAAACAGTTCTTAAGATCGAAGAAGCTTGTAACGCAGCGATGAAGATCATTTCAAAAAGAGGTAAGATACTTTTTGTAGGTACCAAAGCTCAAGCGAAAGACCTTCTTAAAGAAGAAGCACAAAGATGTGGTATGAACTGGGTAACTGAAAGATGGTTAGGTGGATTTTTAACTAATTTTCAGACAATAAGAAATTCTATCAGAACTCTTGAAGAGTATGAGAAGAAAGCTGTTGACGGTACTTATGAGAAGATAAGTAAGAAAGAGATAATTGTTATTGAAAAAACAAAAGCAAAACTTCATAAGGTTCTTGAAGGTGTTAGAACAATGAAAGTTATTCCTAATGCGATATTTGTGGTTGATACACAAAAAGAATCAATTGCGATCAAAGAAGCAAAGAAGTTAAATATACCTATTTTTGCTATTGTTGATACAAATTCAGACATTGACGGTCTGGATTATATTATTCCTGCAAATGATGATGCTTTCAAATCTATCGGATTGATCACTAAGGTTTTCAGTGATTCAATTCTTGAAGCAAGTCAGGTGGCAAATATTAAATTAGCGGATGAAGGTAAAAAATCGACCAGTTCAACTCCGAATGAAGAAACGAAAAGAGCTCCTAAAAGACCTTTAAGAAAACCGGTAAAGAAAGACGGGGATGTAAAGGATGAAAAGATTGCAGATGATAAAGATGAAACACCGTCAGAAGCAACAGCTTAAAAAGGAACAGGTAAAATTATTAATAAAAGAAAATTTCGGAGATAAATTATGGCAGAAATAACAGCTAAAATGGTAGGGGACCTGAGAAAATCAACCGGATCTCCAATGATGGACTGTAAAAAAGCACTTGCAGAAGCAAATGGTGATATGGATGAAGCAGTAAAGATCCTTAGAGAAAAAGGGATGGCAAAAGCTGCTAAAAGACTTGGAAATGAGACTAAGGAAGGTCGAATTTTTTGTAAAATGTCTGACGATTCTAAAATAGTATCAATGCTCCAGTTAACTTGTGAAACTGAACCGGTTACAAATACTGAGAAATTTGTTGAGTTCGGTGAGAAAGTTTCTGATCTTATTTTTAATGATCAGGCAGACAAGATCGAGAGTGAAGAGATAACTGAAGAATTGATCGAAGCCAGAGCTAAACTTGGTGAAAATATTACTGTAATGGACCATACAAGAATTGTTGGTGATAAAGTAGCTTATTACATTCATTCAAATAAGAAAGTCGGTGTTGTTCTTGATCTTGAAATAGAAGATAAAGCAAAAGCTGATGATGATAAGATCAACGAACTTGCTAAGAATCTTACTCTTCAGATCGCTTCTTTAGCACCTAGATCAATTTCTGAAGAAGATCTTGATCCTGAATTTGTTAAGAGTGAGTTAGAGCTAATTAAGAGTATGCTTAAAGAAGATCCTAAGAATAAAAATAAGCCTGAGAACATTTTAGATATGATCGTTGAGGGTAGAAAAGGTAAGATCCTTGCCGATGTATGTTTACTTGAGCAGGAGTATGTGAAGGAAAAAATGCAGGTAAAAGAACTTATTGCTAACGTTGCAAAGGAAGCGGGAACTAAGATCGCTGTGAAAAAATTTGTTCGTTACCAGATAGGATAATCATTTGAAAGGCTTTGTAAAAAGCCTTTTTTTTTAATTTAATTTATATCGTTAGATTGATGTATATAAAATTTGGAGAGGGTTATGGGTGCAAAATATAAGAGGATATTACTCAAATTGTCAGGTGAGGCACTTGTAGGGAGTCAGGGATATGGTATTGATCCTGAAGTAGTTAAGAATACTGCTCAACAGGTTAAAAAAATATATAGTCTTGGAGTTGAAATAGGTATCGTTATTGGTGGTGGTAATATATTCAGAGGTCTTAGTGATCACGCTAAAAACATGGACAGGGTTCAGGCTGATCAAATGGGTATGCTGGCAACTATAATTAATTCTATAGCAATTCAGAACGCACTTGAACTTGAAGGTATTGAAACTATTATTCAAAGTGCAATCCCTATGCAGTCAATAGCTGAACCTATTATTATCAGGAAAGCTTTAAGGCATTTTGAAAAAGGCCGTATCGTGATCTTTGGAGGCGGTACAGGGAATCCTTACTTTACAACCGATACAGCAGCTGTACTTAGAGCGAGAGAGATCGGAGCTGAGATAATCATTAAAGCGACTAAAGTTGATGGTGTTTATGATTCTGATCCTGTTAATAACCCTGATGCTAAGAAATTTGATACTATTTCGTATATTGATGTGCTTAATAAGAATCTTAGGGTTCTGGATACTACTGCCATCAGTTTCTGTATGGAGAATAAGCTGAAGATAGGAGTTGTGAATCTGTTAAAGAACGGTGATCTTCAGAGGTTCATTATGGGAGATAAAGTAGGTTCTATTGTCAGTGAGTAGAGACACATCGTCACTAGTTTGTAAAAATAGTGTCAGTATTTTGAAAAAGCCGTTCATTTGAACGGCTTTTTCTTACTTGAATTTTAACTTATTTTCTGCTCTGGCTAAACGGTATATTGTAACATTGGCTTCTCTTATTTCGGGAAATATTACATAGTAATTTATCTCTTGATGATTTCTTCTGTATTCCTTCAGCTCTTTTGTATTTTTTTTTGCCCAGGCAGCATTTTCATAAGGATCAGTGACTCCATACTTTTTGTAAATAGAGTTTTTTTCCTGCAAAAAATCATTATAGATTTCTTTTACTTCCTCGTATTCTTTGTCTTTGAGTTTTGAATAGTATTTTTCACAGAGCATTGAAGCAAGCTCAAAATCCAGATCAGCATATTTTTCTACGGTCATTACACTGTCAGGTACCTGGTAATCTTTTGTGGTACTACTGTTGTTTTTTGTACAACCTAGAAATATGATCATTATACTGATTAAAATAAATATATACTTCTTCATTATTATCCCTGTTGTTCTTTATTTTATTTCCTTGCTAAAAATATGAAAAATTACTTAAATGGTCAAGTGTGGTATTAATGCTAAAGCATTCGGACCCATAGATGATCACGTTGCGCCATTTTGCCAATGTTGTGGAAGTGTACACAACGGTCATGGCAAAAAGCG
>JAFGVM010000092.1 GCA_016937995.1 Candidatus Delongbacteria bacterium | reverse complement strand
GCACAACAGAAGCAAAAATAAATCTGGATAACAGCAAAGACAGGGGATTATCCAGATCATTCAGTGTAACAACTTCAGCGTCAAAAGGAACAAATGCTTTGGAAGTAACAGCCACAGATGCTCATATGCACTCGTTAGATGTTACAGGTGAGAATGCAACAATGTCCAGCACTGCAAAAGGACCTCGATTTTCATATTTCAGTCCTGACAATATATTCTTGGGAGAAAATGCAGGAATAGCTACGGTACCTGGTTCCACTGCAGGAAAAGATAATGTGTTCATTGGAAATAATGCCGGTGTAACGAATAATACCGGGTACAAAAATGTTTTTTTAGGTATGGAAGCAGGTCGTTATAATTACAGCGGAGGTAGTAATATTTTTTTGGGTTATCAAACTGGACAGAACAATACTGCTAGTAGTAATCTATTCATAGGAAACTATGCGGGAAAATATAACGCATCAGGCTATCTAAATTCTTATTTAGGACATACAGCAGGCCGTGACCAAACAACCGGTTATTATAATTCGTATTTCGGTTATGGAACCGGTTACGCAAAGTCAGGAGGGAATGAAAATACACTATTAGGAGCTTTTGCCGGAGCAACTAATCTCTCAGGAGCAGGAAATGTTTTTCTAGGATATTCTGCTGGTTATTATGAAACAGGTTCAGATAAACTGTATATTGATAATTCCTCTACATCAACTCCTCTGATCTATGGAGATTTTGACTCTGATTATGTAAGGATAAATGGTTTTTTAAATGTGAATGGTTTATCAATTGCCAATCTTGGAAATAATAAACTTGGTCTTAATGGTGATATTGTACCTTACTTAGGTTCATCAGCTGGATATGATCTGGGAAATAATTTAGCGAATGAGTATTGGGATGATATTGTAGGTGATGATTTTATAAACTATTCAAAGTTTGGAAGTAAATCGGATATAAAAAACATTGATTCCGGGGTTGAAAAGATTATGAAACTAAGACCGATCACTTATAAAAGCGACAGAAAAAAGTTTGGACTTATACCAGATGAAGTACAAAATATTATGCCTGAAGCTGTTGTATCGGAGGATATTGATATTGATCCTGAAACAGGTAAGTTAATTGTTACAGAGGTAGAGAAAGGAGTTGTATATAATCAGTTCATTCCTGTTTTAATAAAATCAATTCAAGAACAGCAGGTCGAAATTAGTGAATTAAAATTGCTTAACGACAAACTTCTAGAAAAGATGAATGAATTAGAAAAAATAGTTGAAAATATGAAAATTCAAAATAAATAAATTTGGGTCCAAATATGAAGAGAATACTCCTGTTTATAATTATTTCAATTTTTTGCCTTAATGCTGAAGTGCTTTTTGAGATCAAGGATCAGAATGACAGCACGGTTTTCCAGATAGCTGATGACGGATTAAGAGTCTTCAATCTTGGAGATACGCTAATGGTAATCAGCGCCAGTTCTATCAGAGCAAATATTTCAGACGGAAAAGGCAGAGGACTTTCACGGTCTTTCAGTGTAACAACATCTGCATCAAAGAAATCAGGGAATATTGATGTACTGGAGATAACCACAGATGAATCAAAAATGAGAGAAGGAGTTGAAGGTTCTCAGTATACTGATTTTAGTCCGGAAAATATTTTCCTCGGTTTAAATTCAGGTTCGAACACAATCCCAAATGGTATAGAAGGAATCAATAATGTCTTTCTGGGTAATGAAAGTGGAATTGTTAATGGTTCAGGTAACAGTAATGTTTTCATCGGTTACAACAGTGGCAATTCTAATACGTCAGGTTCCTCAAATGTATTTGTTGGAAACGAAGCTGGTACTATGAATACAACATCTTCCTTTATCACCTATGTCGGTACGCATGCAGGAAGAGTATCTACGGGAGCAGGCAATACATTTGTCGGATATGCAACAGGATATGACAACACTACAGCTTATCACAATTCTTTCTTCGGAGAGAGAGCAGGAGCAAATAATACTACAGGACTTTATAATAATTATTTCGGTTATTACGCAGGAGTAAATAACACAACCGGTACTTCCAATTGCGCTTTCGGTAACAGAGCAGGTGCAGGGTCACCCGGAGCTGTATACGATTATAACTGTCTTTTCGGAAATTACGCAGGAAGCCAGCTTGACAGTGCGAGCAGTAATATTATGATCGGCTATTATTCAGGATATGGAACAGATTACGGATCACAGAATATATTCATAGGTGAGAGATCCGGATATTCAAATACTTCAGGATACGGAAATATTTTCATAGGTAACAGAGCCGGTTATTACCAGGAGGGTTCTAATAAGCTTTTCATTGATAATAGTGACACCAACTGGCCACTGGTATTTGGAAAATTCGATTTTCCGAGGCAGGTGGTCATAGACGGGAATGATGGAGATAACGGTAATGACAGAAAATTTTTTGTATACGGTACAGCCGGAGGAACTTCTTCATGGTACAATGACAGTGATAAGAGAAAAAAGAAGAATATTAAGACTATAGATTCATCACTCGATAAAGTATCAAAGCTGAGAGGTGTAACTTTTGAATGGGATGCAGGAGAAAAGTATGAAACAGGTAGGCAAATGGGTTTTATTGCACAAGAAGCAGAGAAAGTGATCCCTGAAGTTGTGGATTATAACGTAGAAAATGATTCGTATGGAATGCAATATGCTCCTATCACAGCTTTATTGATCGAAGCAGTCAAAGAACTTAAAAGCGAAAATGAATCATTAAGAAGAGAGTTAGAAGAAATTAAATCAAAAATAGACAGATAGGTGACATTTATGAAGAAAATTACGCTAACTTTTTTGATATTTTTGATCAGTCTAAGTGCTGAAACACTTTTTGAGATAAAGGATAATATAGGAGAACCTGTATTTTCGATCTCTGATGACGGGTTAAGAGTTTTCAATCTTGGTGATACACTTATGGTG
>JAFGVM010000002.1 GCA_016937995.1 Candidatus Delongbacteria bacterium | reverse complement strand
TGAATAATTCTAATTTCTCAGGTGACTTTAAAGCTGAATGTAATAAATATATCAATGTAGATAAAGGTGTGAACGATACAGAAGAAGCTATTAACGGTGCAAAGGGTATCTTGTCAGAAATGATAGCAGAACATGCTTCGATCCGTAAGTTCTGCAGGGAATATTTACAGAATCGTAGTACTATTATCTCTGAAAAAGCTAAAGAAAAAGTCAAAAAGACCTCTGATGATGAAGACGAACCTCAGCCTACAAGTAGCTACTCTCAACAATCAGATAAAAAAGCAAAAGATGTTTATCAAATATATCACGATTTTAAAATATCGGTTAAGTATATCAAACCTCACCAGATACTTGCAATAAACAGGGGTGAATCAGAGGGTGTTTTAAAGATAAGCCTCGATTATGAGCAGGATATTTTAAACAATACTATTCGAAAGTGTTTCTTTCATACTGACAGGTCATTTTTTAATGACATGATAGAAGACGTTATCAAAGACAGTTGGAAAAGACTTTTATTTCCATCTCTTGAAAGAGAAGTAAGAAAAGAACTGACTGAAAAAGCTGAACTTCATGCAGTAGAAGTATTTGCTACGAATCTCAGACAATTACTTTTACAACCGCCTTTACTAAACAATGTGATAATGGGAATTGACCCGGGCTTTATATCAGGCTGTAAAATAGCTGTGATAGATCCAACCGGTAAATATCTATACGGAAATACAATGTACCCTCATCCACCTCAGAGAAAAACTGCTGAAGCTGTAGATCTAATGGTCAAAACTATCAAGCTTTATAAGGTTCAAGTTATAGCTATAGGAAATGGTACTGCCAGTCGTGAAACTGAGTCTATCGTAGCAGGTATGATCAAAGATAATAACCTTGAATGTAAATATCTAATAGTAAATGAAGCTGGAGCATCTGTTTATTCAGCATCAAAGATCGCTCAGGAAGAATTCCCTGATCTCGAAGCTGCTCAGAGAGGGAATATTTCAATAGCGAGAAGAGTTCTTGATCCTTTAGCAGAACTTGTTAAGATCGATCCTAAGTCTATTGGTGTAGGGCTATATCAGCATGATATCAATCAAAAAGTGCTTGATCAAAGGCTTGATACTGTTGTTGAATCGGTAGTTAATCATGTCGGTGTTGATCTTAATACAGCTTCATCACCACTTCTCTGCAGAGTCTCCGGGCTTACTAAAAGAGCAGCAGAGAAAGTTATTGATCTTCGAAACAGTCATGGATATTATAAAAGTAGAGCTGAATTGAAGAATATAACCAAAATGTCTCTAAAAGTATTTGAACAATGTGCAGGTTTCCTGAAGATCAGTAACGGTACGAACCCATTAGATATTACAGCAATACATCCTGAAAGTTATACAGCTGTAGATAAGTTATTGAAAATACATGATCTACAGAACAAAGAAATTAATCACTCTGAAACCATAGAAACTATTCGTAATATTAAGCCTGATAAAGAGCTTGCTGAAAAGATTGGTGTCGGACTTCCAACTTTAATCGATATTCTGGAAAATCTTCAGAAACCGGGTCGTGATCCCAGAGAGGAATTATCCAAACCGATACTTCGTAGTGATGTTCTGAAAGCAGAAGATCTTAGTGTTGGAATGAAACTCAAAGGGACAGTGAGAAATATTGTTGATTTTGGAGCTTTCGTTGATATTGGTATAAAGCAGGATGCCTTGGTTCATGTTTCGCAAATGGCAGACAAATTCGTAAAAAATCCGTCAGAGATAGTAAAAGTCGGTGATATCGTCGATGTTTCAGTGTTTTCAATTGATAAAGAAAAGGGACGAGTTGGGCTGAGTATGAAGAAGCTCTCGTAAGAGACGCCCATGTAGGTCGTCTTTACTGGATAGCTTCCAGTTCTTCCCAGCGTTCATATTTTTCAGGTAAAATAAGATCCAGTTCTGCATGACGGTTTTGGATCTTTTTTATTTCATCTAAATCCATTTTAAAAAATTCAGGATCTGACATAATGTTAAGTAATTCAGACTGTTCAGCTTCAAGTTTTTCGATCAGCGCAGGTAGGTCTGCAAGTTCCTGTTTTTCTTTAAATGAAAGTTTTCTTACTTTTTCCTTAACCCTTACTTTCTTAGGTGATGAGCTTTTGATAAGTGTATCCTTTTTTTGTCTCCAGTTCTCATATCCACCTATATATTCTTCAAGTGTACCATCAGGTTGAAATATTATAGAACTTGATACTACATTATTTATAAATTCACGATCGTGGCTGACGATAAGTACGGTACCTTCGAATTCAACCAGCAGAGATTCAAGAAGCTCAAGTGTTTCCTGATCCAGATCATTCGTAGGTTCATCAAGAACCAGAACATTAGCAGGTCTGGTAAAAAGTTTGGCAAAAAGCAGCCTGTTCTTTTCTCCACCGGATAAATTACGAACCGGAGTATTCATGCGTTCTTTTGAAAATAAGAAATCCTGAAGATAAGAAAAAATATGCCTTTGCTGACCGTTGAAATTAACTGAATCCTTACCCTCTGCAATATTATCAATGATCGATCTGTCTTCATCCAGAGCTAATCGTGTCTGATCAAAGTAAGCAATGTTCAGATTAACACCATGTTCAACAGACCCTTCCTGAGGTGAAAGTTCTTTAACTAATAATTTTAACAGAGTCGATTTTCCGCATCCGTTCTGACCTAAGATCCCGATCTTATCACCACGCATAATAGTCGTACTGAAATTAGCCATTATCTTTTTGTCAGGATATGAAAAACTGATATCTTTTGCCTGGATCACTTGTTTCCCACTTAAAATGCTCTGCTGAAGTAGAAAGTTTGTTGTTCCTGATAATTCTTTACGTTGCTCTCTTTCTGTTCGTAATTTCTTAAGTGCCCGAACTCTGCCTTCATTCCGTGTTCTTCTTGCTTTGATACCTTTTCTTATCCACACCTCTTCAAGAGCAAGTTTTCTGTCAAACAAACGATTTTCCTCTTCTTCAGCAGAAAGATCAGCCTCTCTTCTCTCCAGAAAGGTATTATAGTCACAATTCCAACCACGAACCAGACCACGATCAAGCTCATAAATGGAGTTTGCAATTTTCTGCAGAAAAGCTCTGTCGTGAGTAACAAAAACTAAACTTTTATTGTATTTACTGAAGAAGCGTTCAAGCCATATTATTGAATTTACATCAAGATGATTTGTGGGTTCATCAAGCAATAGAATATCAGGTTCTTTAACAAGTTCACGGGCAAGTATAGTTCTTCTTTTCAATCCAACTGAAAGATCCTCGTAGTTCTGGGAAGGATCAAGCTCTAGCCGTGTTATTATCTTATCTATCAGAGCGATTTTTTTCCAGCTGTCAGAGACACCTTCTGCCACTATATCTTTTACACTGCCAGCTAAAACAGGTATGTCCTGACTCAAATAACCTGTAGTTAAACCTTTCTGACGAATAATATCACCGGAATCAGCTGTTAACGATCCGTGAATGATCATCAGCAGAGTGGATTTTCCTGATCCATTTCTGCCCAGTAGACATATCCTGTCATTTTCGTTTATCTGAAAATCAGCTCTACTGAGAACTTCAGGACCACCAAAACCGATAGAGATATTTTTTAAGCTGACGAGCATTGGATTTTATCAATAATTAATTAAAGTAACAAGCAGTGGAATAAAAGAAAAAGTAATATGAAAACCAAGGTAAATAAAATAAAAATGAACCCCGAATGCAGGGGCGTATCAATATACGCTCGAAACAAACCATTATTCATTCCTGGTAACAACGATTGTTGCAACAAGGGGATCTGATCCCTTGTTCGGTATTACCGATGCAAAAAAAAAAACGCAAGTTGCGTTCTTTTTATGTTTTTTAGGGCGTATAGTGATACGCCCCTACGGTTGTAAGGATAAATTATTCTTTGAATAATTTATCCTTACAACTGCGGCTCACAGGTACTTCTGTATTGTTCTTGTCGTTCAATACGGCAATATACTTCCCTCCAAACCACTTTTTTAGTTTTTTCAGATGATCCATATTGATAATATAGCCTCGGTGTATCCTTACGAAATTGTCAGGAAGTCTTTCTTCCAGAGAAGCCAGAGTATCATTCAGGATATATTCATCGTTGTTTGTGAAAATTGAAGTATATTTATTATCAGCTTTAAAATAATAAGCATCCTTAAGGTTAACAAAAAGAACTTCATCTCCGATCTTGATATGTATCCTGCTCAAAGTTCCCTGCTGATTTTGAAGCTGTACAAGAAGATTATTTATCTTTTTCTCGAAAGGATCATCACCTTCTACTGAACCACTTTTCATTTTATTCAGCTTGTCAATTGCTTTTGCAAGTCTGTCATCTTCAATAGGTTTTAAAAGGTAATCTATAGAGTTGGTCTCAAAAGCTTTAAGAGCATATTCATCATAGGCGGTAGTGAATATTACAATAGGCATATACTCAATATCCTGAAGAACTTCAAAACCTGTTTTCCCGGGCATTTGAATATCTAGGAAAATAAGATCAGGTTTTAATTCATTTATTTTTTGAACTGCTTCCACACCATTATCAGCTGATCCGATCACTTCGATCTCATCAAAATTTTCAAGTAATTTTATCAGACCCTGCTGTGAAAGTTCTTCATCTTCGATTATTAAGGTTTTGTAGATCATATTAATTTTCCGTTTTTGTTTGTCTATGTATCGGGTTCAAGTTGTTGAACCCTTACGATTACTTATGAGACGCTCATGTAGAGCGTCTTTACGATTTTACTTCTTACTTGGATGTTACGTGTTGGATATTGGATGTTCTATACTATCTTCGGGATACGGATCCTGACTTCAAATCCGTTATCTTTTTTTATCTCAAAAAGATAATCTTTTTTGAACATCAATTCAAGACGTTCTTTAATACTGTTCAATCCAAAACCAGTACCATTACCGTTAGTGGATTCTCCGAGACCGTTATCTTTTACTCTGATCTCGATAGTATCATTTGAAACTTCTTCACATGTGATCACTATTTTTCCACCTTCAATGTTATCAGAAATACCATGCTTGATACTGTTTTCAACTAAAGGCTGTATAAGCAGAGGAGGAAGCTTTACGTTATATAACAGATCAGGTATATTGAACTCAAACTCAAGTCTTTTACCAAATCTGATCTTTTCAAGTTCCAGATATTTTTTAACTATAGAGATCTCTTCATCGAGATTAACGAATTGATTTTTTGATGTTCTCAATGCATATCTGAATAATCCTGAAATATTTTGAAGCATCTTTTTTGCATTCTCAGGATTTACGGTGATCAGAGTTGAAATTGAGCTCAATGAATTAAAGAAAAAATGCGGATTTATCTTTGATTCCAGTGAAGAAAGCTCAGCTTTAACTCTTCTTTTATCAAGTCTAAGTTCGTTTATCCTTCTCTGCTTAAGTTTTCGGTATGTAAGAAAATACATTAAGGATAAAATGAATATGAATCCAACAACATAAAGGTATCGTTTAGCTCTTTCTTTTTGAAGTTCATAATTTGATTCCATTTCCTTCTTTGATATCTCATAATCTATCTCGATCTTAGCCAGTGAAGAATTTGCAGGAGAAGATTCATTCGTATAGGAATGAAACAGCATATAATATTTATTGGCCTGTTCAAAATTTTTCAAAAGATTATAGAGGCCGTAAAGACCGAAGTAGCAGTCTTTTATCATTCTTTCACTTTTTAAGCTCTTTGCGAGTTTTAAACTTTTATCAATATATTTTAAAGCATCTTTATATTGACCGAAAACTTTATGCATCGATCCGAGATTGAAGTAAATAACTGATAGATCAGCAGGTGAATTGTATTCTTCAAACAGTTTTTCGGCTTTTTTGTAAGAGTCGAATGCAATTTTAAAATTACCAAGCATTTCGTTCAGATCGCCGATTGCATTATAGCATTTACCGATACCCCAGTAACTTTCAGTTTCTTCATAGAATTTTAAAGCTTTGAATGTATAATTCAATGCTTTGTCATATTCGAACTTTCCTCTGTAACCGAGTGTCATATTGTAATATGCGTTAGCTATCAGGTTCTTTTTATCATGTTTTTTGTTTATTGTCCTTCCTGTTTCGAGAGACAGTTCGCAATATTTGATAAGGTTGTCAAAATCTTTCTGCTCATAGTAACACCATCCTATCATTGTGTACAGAGAATACAGATCACCACCAGGTTCAGAAGTCTGTAATATTTCAACAGCTTCCATAAAATAATTTATAGCTTCGTTGTAATTTCCTGAAGCATAATATATCTCTCCCAGTGTAGTATGAGATTTGATGATCCCTTGCGTGAAATTGATTTCTTTGGATAGGTCTCTTGCCTGTAGGAGATATTCAATGCCTTTTTGCTGATCATTCATTTTTGACATTTCAAATTTAGACATTTCTAAAAGTGTATTTACTTCTTCTTCTCCGTCCACAATATCTAAGATATCATCTTTACAGTCTAATCTATATCCCTGCTTAATAGATTGAGAGTTTAGATTAGAAATATTTAAAATAATAAGAAACACGTATATAAACATTACATTGATCTTCATTTAACGATCTCCTGTAAGTTTATTTTATATACATCTACTTTTGAGATTTCAGGGTTAAGTACAACAACCTTATCTCCGTGTATACTGATATCTCCAATTCGAGAAGTGTTTTTCAACAAAATGGACTTTAAATATTTGCCGTTATATCGAAAAATATCAAATATGCTCGTATCAAAAGAATACTTATTATTGTCAATACCTCTTCGTACCCAAATATTTCCAAGCTCATCACAGAACATATTTTCAATGTTGTCTTTCAGCTCAAGACTTTTTGACAAAGGTAATTTGAATTCTTTAGCCCTTTTTAATTTCAACTTGAATTCGTCCTGGGTGAAATATATACTGTCAGCACTATTTTCGACTACGAATTGAAGCTTCATACCGATATCATAAACGAATATCGAATATTTTTCAGGTGAAGAAACTCCTAGATATAAAAGATCCTTGAATCTACTGATCGCAAAAGGGAACATAGTGATCTCAGGATCAAAATTCATCTGATACATAGAACTGAAGAAACTGCTGATCAATTTTTTCTTGCTGAAATTTTTATCCACAAGTTTTAGATCTAAATTGATGTAAAGCTCTTTGCCTTTTACTAAATTAGTTCTGAACAAACCGAGAATGTTATTTTCGTTGATGAAGGAGATATTCAATGGTAATTCATCATTAAGAAGCACTTTTCTAAGAACTTCTCCTTTCTCGTTAATAGTTCGAAAACTTTTATCTTCTAAACA
This sequence comes from Candidatus Delongbacteria bacterium, assembly GCA_016937995.1. Classification (GTDB taxonomy): domain Bacteria; phylum UBA4055; class UBA4055; order UBA4055; family UBA4055; genus WTAK01. Next base: position 36,601 of record JAFGVM010000002.1, on the reverse strand, counting down.
TGATACAAATAGGGTGTCATTGAATAAAGTAAAAGATGATATGTTAGAACTGTCACAAATATTTTCATATTTACGGATCAATTTACCTTTCTGATCAAAAATTTTTACTTTCTGAGAAAAATACTCAAGGACATACAGCTCATCTTTAGAGTTAAAATAAGATTGAACAGGTTTATTTATTTCTGTACTGTCAATAGAGCATATTTTCTCTAATTTTAACTCAACCGGATCCGTAAAGTATTCATTTTTGATCTTCTTAATACCTTTATGCTGAATCTTTGGTGTGACCCAATAAACAAATGTTCCGATCAGGATAATAAGTGATATGTAGGCTAGTATTTTTTTCATTTCTTAAATATAATCCATTTTTTAATTTATACAGTATCAAAATTTAATCATTTCTAAGCATCTCTGTCTAAATTGAACACAATAGAGAATCCTACATATTGAGTAAAACCGATCAATGTATAAATATTAGCTTTGAAATATGCAAAGATCAGTGTGAATCCCAATATGCCTATCACATTAAATATTGTTCTGCAGTTACATATCTTACTTAACATAACATTACCTCACATAGTTTTTACACATAACTTTTTTTTATCAATAATTGTAAACAATGTCACCGTTCTTAAATATAAAGTTATCTCCTTTGCAGGTAGCACACTTGAAATTTGCTATAATACCTTCTGCTATTGATTCATCTATGAATGTTTTCAACTGAGCTTCATTATTACCACAATGCATAGGGAATACGGTTTTTGGATTTAATTTGTCGATAGCATATTTCACGCCCATCTTCAATGAGATCTTATCCCTGAAATTACAACCTGTGACCGGGAAGAATGAGATGTCTACTTTATCAGTCAATGAGGCAAGATAATCGATCTCTTTAACATAAGGGCCATTCAGCTCTCTGCTCATATTTGCATGGTCACCCGGATGAAATATTGTTAACCCGTTTGTTTTTATAAGGAATCCTACACCAGAGTCAGTTGAAGGAACAGTTATGATCTCTACTCCATCAATATTAATATTTTTCCTACCTTCAACAATATTCAAATTCTTAACTTCTTTCTTGGGATCGAATCCGACAACATACTTAACGTTAGGATATTTCTTTTCCCAGTCAAATAAAGAAGCCTGATAGTGATCTTGATGAGAATGCGAGATAAATACTATAATGTTTTCATCTTTTAGTTGCTCAGGGTCTAGATAACCATTATTGATATTTGGTTCATCAGGTTTTGTTGCTCTACTACTTTCAAAATAATCAAATATTAAAAGATGGTCTTTTGTTTTAATTGCCCAACCACTGTGACCAAGGAACCATATTTTTGCTTCATCGTTCTTTATATCCTTGTAACTGTTCATTGATTTCAGATCATTTGTATCTGCACCTTTCTGAAGTAATGATTTTACAACACTTTTATTATTATGAAAAGTAGCCAAATACAATGCTGTTTGATCCTGACCGTCCTCTAAATTAACGTCAACACCTTTTTCCAACAGAATATCAACAATATCCTTATATCCTTTACTTGATGCGATGTGTAATGGAGCCTGTTCAAGTATATTATCTTTCAGATTTGGGTCTGCACCTTCGTCTAATAGAAATTTTACTATATCCGCTGAACCATTTCTTACTGCAATTGCCAATGGGGTTACTCCGTCTTTATCCTGAATATTTACAGGAGCTTTATGATCAACGAGTGCCTTAACAACTTCCAGATCATTTGCGTACATAGCACCATGCAAAGGTGTATTGCCTTCAATTCTGCAGGTATTACCATTCATACATTCTATCGGGGCTGGTTCGGCACCTTTTTCCAAAAGATATTCTACCATTTCTTTTCCACTATGAACAGCATTAGTTAATGGAGTTTGGTCGTATTTGTCTTTAGAGTTAATATCAAGTCCATAGCTTAAAAGTAGTTCAAAACTTTCTTTTGCCTTCCTAGATGCGGCTATAAATAATAAATTTTGCTCATGTTCATCAACATAATTAATATCCGCACTATTATCTTTTAATAACTTTATTGCTTCAACATTGTTTCTTGCAACTGCCCAAACTATCGGTGTTTGCCCAGCAGTGTTTTTTGCATTTACATCAAATCCTTTGTCAATAAAATATTTCAACATTTGATTGTTTCCGTTACTTGCAGCAAAATGTAGAGGAGTTACTCCGCTTGGAGAAATATTTTCAAAGTCAGCACCATTCTCTTCCATATACTTTATTAATTGTAGATTTCCTGAAGCAGATGCAAAATATGATGGAGTAACACCATTAATGTCTTTATAATTTATGTTGCTACCTTTCTCTATCAAATATTTTGTCAGTTCATAATTCCCTTTTGCAGCAGAATTATGAATTGGAATACTTCCTTCTTTATCGGGTGCATTGATGTTGGCACCATAATCTATCAGGAATTTACCAATATCTGTCATATTTTTTACAGCAGCGTAGTTCAATGGTGTTAAATATTCGTCGATCTTTTGTTCTAGAAGACCTCTATCAGATTTCAAAATGATCTTGACCTTAACAAGATCATCACGGTCTATTGCAGTTTTCATGTCATCAATATTTCCGAACGCAATGATAGGAAGGGACACTATCAGCAAAATACTTATTAATCTAAACATTTCTATCTCCGCATAACATTTTTTTAATAGTGAGGAAGTACCTCTTCCGATACTTCCTTTTACATTACCTAATTTAGCTTAGGTACATAAAGTGCAATGAATGTGATCTTTCTTTAGATCTCATAGCCTGCATTTCATATCTCATAAGAATTCCAATAGCTTTTTTTTCTTCTTCTTTTGTGATCTTGCCTTCTTTGAATTTCTTGTGAATGTTTTTAATCTCGTTGCTAAACATGATAATCTCCTTTTTTTATTTGAGGTTGTCTACAATTTCAATTTAAAAAGAAAAAAGTCAATATCAATGCTGTTTTAGATGAAGGGGTTAATTTTAGTGATAAGTGGTAAGTGGTAAGTGATAAGTGGTAAGAAAAAATTACACTGAGTTAATCGGAATGTAAGACTTTTTAGTGATAAGTGATGAGTAATAAGAGAAAAGTCAAATGATTGAATCCTAATTATATTGTGCAGTCGTCATCCTGAATTTATTTCAGGGTCTAGAACGATTAAAAAATAGATGCTGTCCCGATAAATCGGGATCAGCATGACATGGTGCTTAACATGATTTAACAGTATAAAAACGTATTCAATTAAGCGAACTTACCACTTATCACTAATTTATTCAACAACTTTGTATCCAAGATTAGCGATCAAATCTGAAATAGTTTTTTTATCGAGATTTTTTCCAGTGATCTCAGCAGAATTGGTTGGAAGATCTACATCAGCAGTATCAATGTTGTTTTGTTTTAAAAGTGTATCTTTTATATTATTCACACAATGGTTGCAGGACATTCCTTCGATATTTATTTTTAAGCTATTCATAATATTGACCTTTTTAATTTTACTTTTGAATTTAGGTTTTAAATATCTTCTGTATAATGAACCAAGTAACATAAAAGCAAATATCCATGCGCTTACAATATACACAGTGTGCAGGAATCCACCATCATGCATGTGACCTGATGCTATAGTGGGGATAACAGATTCCTGAAGTGAGAAAGTAGTTACAATTAGATCAAGTGATAGACCAGCTATGATCGCTATTGTCGAAGCTGAAGCAACATATATCAACATAACTTTCTTAGTAAAGATCTTTGCAAGAATAGCCAGAGATGCGGCATTTGTTAGTGGTCCAACAGTGAGGAATACAAAAGCTGCTCCGGGAGAAACACCTTTGAGCATCAAAGTTATAGCAATTGGAATTGATGCTGTAGCACAGATATACATTGGCAAACCTATTGCTACCATGACAAGCATTCCTACTATGCCGCTACCCAGCTGATACTCAGTGAAGAATTCTGCTGGAATAAAGAATGAGATCAATCCTGAAATTATAATACCTATTATAAAATGAACTGCAATGTCATCAAGGAATTCAACGAAAGCATAGTGATAGAACCTTGTTATAACATTTTGCTTCTTCATAGGTTTAGTTCCACATGTTGTAGAATTACATGTTCCCGAACTGCAGGAAGAAGTTTCAGATGCTTTTTCGTCCTCAATATTTATTGTCAAAGGATCTTTTGAAAATATGTTTACAATAATTCCACCGAGAATACCGCTTAAGAAAGCAATGATCGGACGATAGATAGCAAAAACCCATCCTAACATACCATAGGTCGCCATAATGCTGTCTATCCCTGTCTGGGGTGTGGATATAAGGAAAGATATCACAGCTCCCTTAGATGCGCCGTTCTTGGCCATATAGATAGCAGTTGGTATTACTCCGCATGAACATAAGGGAAGAGGTACACCCAGAACAGATGCTTTTACAATAGATCCTACGTTATCTTTGCCAACATGCTTCGTAACGAATTCTTTAGAGAAGAATATGTGTAGTATTCCTACAAAGAATAATCCAAGTAACAGGAATGGTGAAATTTCAATAAATATATCATATATATGTTTAAAGATGTCTAAGTAATTCAATTTGTCGCCTCAATTATCTAGTTAACTTCTGATTGATAAGGTATAATAACATGACTATTTATGAAATGATTTATAACATAATTATTTTGATTATTTTACCACGAAAATTACGAAACACATGGATGTTCATAGGGGAGAAATTCTTTTCCTCCCCATGAAAACGTTAGAAGAGGTGACGGTTAGAAACCGTCCCCTACAAATCCAAATTTGTAAAAATATTTCGTTTGTGATTTTGAACATTATTCATTTTATTGTTTATAACAAAGAACGTCAAAATTATTTTAATATATAAAAATGGAGGATCGTATGAAAAGATTCGGGATCATCGTATTTATGCTCATTTTAGTTACTTGTATTTTTGCAGGAACGACTGGAATTATCGAAGGTACAGTTACTGACATGAAAGGTAATAAACTCAAAGGTGCAGGTGTTTACCTGACAGGTACAAAATACTGGGGAAAGACTGACAGTAAGGGTTTTTATAAAATTGAAAACATACCTGACGGAACTTACACCGTTAAAGCTCAGCTTGTTAATTATAATTCTAAAGAAACTGCAGGGGTGAAAATCAATGCAGATAAGACTACGGTTCTGAATTTTAAATTATCTGTAATTAAACCTGCAGAGCCGGTAGAAGAAGATCTGGATGCAGAAGTTGAACTTTCTGAAATTGATGTAACTTATCAGGTTAGAAAGAGTGAGAAAAGGGTTGCGCCGATGATGAGTATGGATGCAATATCAGTTGGAATGGTAGCTAACGGCGAAGGTCAAATTCAGCACAACACAGAGGAATATTCTTCTATAACTGAGAACGAATTCAAAAAGGTCATAGAAACTCCGATCTCAACTTTTTCTATAGATGTTGATGCTGCTTCCTACTCGAACATGAGAAGATTTATCAATCAGAATCAGATGCCGTACAAAGATGCGATCAGGATTGAAGAAATGATAAATTACTTTAACTATGACTATGACTATCCTAAGGATGAAGTTCCTTTTGCAGTGAACACAGAGATCTCAGACTGTCCATGGAATAAACAGAATAAACTGGTACACATCGGCCTTCAGGGAAAACAAATGGAGCAGGGAAGTGACGTAAAGAGCAATTTTGTATTTTTACTTGATGTTTCAGGCTCTATGAATTCTGAAAATAAGCTTGGTCTTCTAAAAAAATCATTCAGTCTGTTGCTTGATGCTTTGAAACCTACCGATAAAGTTGCAATTGCGGTTTACGCCGGTGCAGCAGGTGTCGTTCTTCCATCTACAGAAGTTTCTGAGAAGAAAAAAATACTGGATGCATTAAATGCTTTAAGTGCAGGTGGTTCTACAGCAGGCGGAGCAGGTATAAAGTTAGCTTACAAGATCGCTGAAGAGAATTTGATAAAAGATGGTAATAACAGAATAATTTTGGCAACAGATGGTGATTTTAATGTTGGAGTTTCAAGTACATCTGAACTTGTAAAGATGATGGAAGAGAAAAGAAATGAAGGTATATTCCTGACTATCCTTGGATTCGGTATGGGTAATTACAAAGACGGTAGAATGGAAGAGATCGCTGAAAAAGGCAATGGTAATTACTTCTACATAGATAATATTCTTGAGGCTAAAAAAGTACTTGTAACAGAGCTTGCGGGAACTATGTACACTATTGCAAAGGATGTTAAGATTCAGATAGAATTCAATCCTGCAAAAGTAGATTCATACAGACTGATCGGTTATGAGAACAGACTCTTAAATAAAGAAGATTTTAACGATGATAAAAAGGATGCCGGAGAGCTTGGAGCAGGTCATACAGTTACAGCTTTATATGAGATCGTTCCTGCTAATGCCAAGACAGAGAAGAAAGTTGACGATATGAAATATCAGCAGCTTGAGACCACTCCTTATGCTTATAAGACCAATGAACTGATGTTCGTTAAACTAAGATATAAAGAACCTAAAGAAGATGTCAGTAAGCTGATCGAACATCCTTTAGCGGATGAAGGTGTATCTTTTGATAAATCGTCAAATAACTTCAGATTTTCAGCAGCAGTGGCAGAATTTGGAATGCTTTTAAGAGAATCAAAATTTGCTGGTGATTCAACTTTTGACAGTGTGCTTGAAATGGCAAAAGGATCAATGGGGAAGGATGACTTTGGGTACAGAGCAGAGTTCGTTCAACTTGTTGAGAAAGCAAAACTATTAAAGAAATAGGGTTCTTACGGAGGTATAGAGGCACTAAAGAGACGCCCATTTAGTGCCTCTTAACTTTTTTATAGGTATTTCTGTTTTATGAGAGATCAGTTATAAAATGACTTCCTGAACTCTTTTGTTAGCTTCTAAAAGAATTTCAGTCAGATCTGATAAATGATATTTTTTATCATCCATATTGCGGCCGATCTTCTTTACAGCATACAGGAACTGAAATGCATCTGCACAGTACAAAGAATTGTTGTCACCATTTTTTACGTATGAGCAAATATTGTTTTGATTGGTGTGTTCTGAAATCAACTTGCTGATCATATCTTTTGAGATACTGTCATTATCTTCTGTTACAACTAACACCAGCCCATGAAAATCACGTAAATGATCATTTGTTCTCAGAATATCATCTGCATCACCGAGTTTTCCTTCAGAAATGACAATTTTTACAGTATCTCCAAGGATCTCAATTGTGTCTGATCTGTGCTCAGCACTGACAATAACAATGACATCGCTTATGGCGGCTTTCAAAGTTTCATAAATGTTTTTCAGCCTGTCAGCATCATATAGATTTGTTGATAGAATTATAGCTTTTGTATTCTTGGAAGGTATAACTGTGGTTTCTGTTGCAGCTATATTTGACCTGATGGAATGTTTTGCAGAAGTTTTAACAACAAAAGTATTCATCTTGCTTCTGTTCTTTTGGTATCTGTCAACTATTTTTATCAATGATACTCCAGCAAGGGCATCTCCATGATCCAGACTTTTTAAAGTTTCGAATACTTTCTTTGTGTTAAAGCAGAATAAACCCAAAGATACCTGTCCTGCCTGTATCGTGGTATCATTACTTTCATTTGTTTCAGATATAGTTACAATTCTGTTTGCCATATTCCTCATGATTTTACCATACGGAATTTCCGGTTCGAATGATTCTGTTGCTAAGATGGTGCATTCATTCTGAACATTTTTATGGGCTTTGTAAAATTCAACAAGCATTGATGAAGTGAGATCAGGTATATTTGCTGTCTGAACTATGAGGTAACCGGTAAGTTCTTTTACCCAGGTCTCGGCCTTAATGGTCATCTCTGCGGTACTTGTATTTTTCTCACAAATAATATATTCGTAATCATCACCGTATTTCTCTAAGAGTTCAGTTTTTTGTAACGGAGTACAGGCAAGTGCAACCCCGTGTGTATATGGTGTATCATATATTTCAGGTTTGAAAATAAAATCATGATCAAAAACCGGTAAGATTATTTTCAATAGCATTTCAGCTGTAACCACTTTTTTTATTTTTTTGACCTTTATGTCTTTTTTCACTGCTTTTTCTTTACCTTTCGCTTTAGGTTCTTTTTTTGGTTTAGGCAAAGCAGCAGGAATTTGTTTATAAAGAGGTATTATATAATATCCTATGAGTCCGGCTATTATTAACCCGAAGAATCCATAAAATCTCAGAAAAAAGAAAGAATCTCCAAATTCTTTAATGCTCTCATCATCCATAAACACACTAAGTTCTTTATATAACTCCTTCAGATCATCTTCATCAATACCCTTAACTTTAGCATAAAATTTATACTCATTTGTTGTAGTGAAAAATACAATTAAAGGATTGTCAGGTTCTTTTTTTGAATCGCTCTTATAATATTTAATATCAGTGACAGGTGCATAACTTTCAGTGTTATGAGAGAACATATAAAGGTAATTGTCATAGAATTCAAACTCAACTCTTCCGGAATCTTTTCTTATCCCGGAGATCGAAAATCTATTAAACCCGTTCATGAACATCATAAAACCTGTAAGAGATATCACAATGGCTGAATAGAACAGTATCTGTGAAAGTATCCTTTTGTCAATTTTAATATTGAATTTTTCAAGGTCGATCATATTTTTTGCCTCATTAAATGAATACTATTACAATAAACTAAATAATTTGTGATAAATCAATTAACTTTATAATTGTTTTTGGGATTTAGATTATTTAATTTGAAAAGATAAATGAATGATTTAAAACGGGAATATACAATCACGAAGGAATCCATATCCGTTAAATCGGGTTCGCAATTACAGGAGAGAATTATGAAAATAAAAAAAATATCATTTCAAAACATTGTCGAAGGAATAAAAAATGTTTTTCAAAGATTTCCATTACCTGTCTTATTCTCTGTTATTACCTGTGTTTTATTCATTCTGGAAATTGAAAGCGGCTACAAGTACCATTACAAAGAACATATTCTTAAAGCCATCTTTGTTTCCATTCTTGGTTTTATGCTTTCATTGGCTATAAAGTTATTCTCAGAGAAAAAAGAATATTCATTGAATTTGCGTTCAGTTATAAACATTTTGATGGTCGCTTTCATGATATATTTATACTTTACTTTACCTTTAAAATTCAGAGAAAGAGACTTTATCGTAATGACAATATTCTACCTGTCAACTTTCATGGGATTAATGTTCGCTTACATCAGAAAAGAAGATAGTGAACCGGATTTCGGTAGATATAATGTTGATATGATAATCAGAATTGTAGTCAGTATGATCTTTGCTCAGATCCTGTTTTTTGGGATCGTTTCAGCCATTTTTGCAATTGAGCAGCTGTTCGACTTCGGTATACACGAGAATTTATATGGTGATATTTTTGCTGTTGTAAGCACATTGTTCGCACCAATGTATTTTCTAGCCGGTGTTCCTGACAGGAAAGAGAAAAGCCTTGAAAGTTATGAATTTCCAAAGGCTATGAAGGTGCTTACAATATATATTCTGCTGCCGATGGTAATAGGTTACATAGGAATACTATATGTCTATATGTTCAAAGTGATATTTACTCAGGACTGGCCTAAAGGGATAGTTTCATATCTCATCATTTCATTTTCATTCGTAGGGATCAATTCTCTTATACTGTCTTCTCCACTGAAAAAGTCAGAGAAATATAAAGGCCTGGAGACCTATACAAAATATTTCTTTAGAGCTCTTATTCCATTGATAATCATGCTGTTCTTTGCAATTTCGAAGAGGGTAGGACAGTATGGGATCACTGAGAAAAGATATTTTGTAATCCTGCTGGCGTTGTGGTTGCTGGGAGTATCGGTATATTTTGTTATAAATAAGAAAGCGAAATTAAAATATCTGCCGATAACTTTGTCAATAATTTCATTATTATCTTTATTCGGACCCTGGAGCTGTTTCAATATTTCTATTACGAGTCAGAAGGGGAGACTTGAAAAACTTTTAACAAATACTAAGATACTTGTCGATGGTAAGATAATTAAGAATGAAACAGGGGATATTTCTTTCGATGACAGAAAGGGAATTTCGTCGATTGTTTCATATTTCTATGATACACATGGTATTGATAAAGTAGAATTTTTAAAAGAAACAATAGAAAGACTGGAAGCTGATACTCTCAATAAAAAGGAAGCAGTTAGTGACAATTATTACTATAGAGATAAGGATCTTAATGTCAGTAGATCAAGACTGGTTAAAGAAGGATTTGGATTTCAATTGATTAATAATTGGCAGACCGGTGTTACAAACAAAGAGAATATTTCATTCCAAAAGAAATATTATAATAAATCTCAACTTATAAACATTAAAGAATATGATTATTTATTAGATGATGTAGCAAATTATCAAAGTGATACCCTGGCTATAATACAGGATGGGATCTCTATAGAATTGGATAGAGATAGAATGCAGGTTGTTATTTACAACTCCAATGACAATATTGTATTAGACCTCAAGACTGTTATTAAAGGGCTTGTTAGAAAGAATAAAGTTGTCGATCAGTATAATCAATTAGAGCCTGATGAAATGACATATGAAGGTGAAAATGACAGGATCAAATATAGAATAATATTTACATCATTTTCATTCATGAAGGAAGATGATGATATAAAAAATATACGATTCCCGGTATTCAGTATGTATTTTACAATTAAATGAAATTTCAGAGGCGAATAACCATTCGCCTTTTTTTTATATCGAACAAAAAATAAATTTGTAATAATCAAGCAAAAGATCACTATTTGACCTTTTAGTATTGTTATATTCAATAAAAAAGGAATGTAACTATGAATTATTATCAAAACAGAAGAACGATCAGATTAAAAAATTATGATTACGGTAGATCAGGATTGTATTTTATTACGATTTGTACAGAAGATCATCAACAAATATTTGGTAAGATAATTAACAAATCCATGGTTTTGAATAATGCCGGTTTGATTGTTCAAAAATGTTGGTTAAATATTCCAAAATATTGTTTAGGTATAACATTACATGAATATATAATAATGCCAAATCACATTCACGGTATAATTGAAATTACGAAACCAAACGCAGGGGCGAATAACCATTCGCCCGAATACAATGTGCCCAATAATAACACAACGGTTGATGAAAAATGTTGTTTGGATCTGGCGTACGATAATCGGGCATATAGTGATACGCCCCTGCAGAAATCATTACGATCACCATCAAAAACAATCGGTTCCATCGTTCGGGGATTTAAAATTGGTGTAATGAAATGGTTTCGTGAAAATATGACTGTCAAATATCCTGTTGGTAAGACGATTTGGCAACGGAATTATCATGATCAAATTATTTGGAATGATAATTTACATAAAAAAATAACTGAATATATAAAATCAAATGTAGAAAATTGGGATAAATAATTTCGTCATTTCAACGCAGCTACAGACCTGTTAACCCATATCATTGCAATGATCCCGCCGATCACAGCAGATATACCTGCACCTGCAAATATGCCGGGCAATCCCCAGATATATGAACCGATCAGTGCCAATGGAATATACAATCCGAACATTCTGACAGCATTCATTGTCATTGCTTTATATGGTTTATGCATAGCATTGAAAGTACTTGAAGTAATGAACATTACACCCTGAAATCCATATCCGGCGGCAACGAACATTAAATAAAGCACAATTATATTTGTAACACCGGGATTTTTATCGAAGATCATAGCAATATACTTTCCGAATAATGCCAGTCCAGTAAAGATAATAGCACCTGTGATCATAGAAAATCTCTGACTGAAATGGATACCTTGTTTCAATCTTCCGAAATTCTTTGCTCCGATGTTCTGTCCCGCAAATGCGAGAATAACTGTTCCCAGTGCGAAAATAGGGGCAAGAGCGAACATTTCTATTCTTGTACCAACACCTAGTGCTGCAACGGCTTCTTTTCCATATCCTGAGACCATTCTTGTAATAATACCCATGGAAAGAGGTACAATGAAATTAGTCAAAGTAGCAGGAATTCCAATAAAGAGAACTCTTTTCCAGGTGTTAAAGATATTTTTTAGTTTTAATGCTGAAAATGATATCATATCAAATTTGAATTTCAGAATGAGAAGTGAAAATACAAATGTTGTCATTCTGGCAACAACAGTAGCGATAGCTGCGCCTTTTAACTCCATCCTTGGAAAAGGTCCCAGTCCGAATATCAGAATAGGATCGAGAATACCGTTCACTACCATTCCTACTGTCATTACAGTACTTGGAATAGCTGTATTCCCTGCTGCTCTGATAGCGTTATTTCCCATCATTGGTATCATCACGAACGGAACCCCGAGATACCATACGAACATATAATCTTTTATATAGTTCAAGATCTCGCCTTTGGCACCCATTGCTCTGAAAACAGGATCGATAGTAAGAAGTCCCAGAATTATCATTAAAGCTGCTATCCCGAAACCGAGAATGAGAGCACCGGTTGTAAGTCTCTGAACATTCTCATGGTCTCCGCTTCCTATAGCTCTTGAAATAACAGCTGAAGCACCCACACCAAGACCTAATCCGATATGTGAATATATCATAACCACCGGTAAAGTGAAACTCATAGCTGCTAGGTATGTTGTTCCAAGTTGCCCGACGAAGAAAGTATCTACAAGATTGAACATTACCATAGCATACATTCCGACCATCATGCCGAATGTAAGTTTGATAATACTTTTATTAATAGGTCCTTCTGTTAAAATCGCTTTATTTTTCAAATTATTGCTCTATTATTTTAGCGGTTCACTGCTTGCTACTATATGGTAAAATTTCTTTACATTTGAATCTATCGTTGTGCTCCATGAATTTGTGTCCACTGTTGTTATATAGCTGTAATTTCCATACGGATCATCAGATCCATAGATTATGTATGAGTTTGCATCAGTGACAGTATCCCAATCCATATTAAATGTATCTAGAACAATGTTCGTTACTACGTTTGAGGGAGAGTCAGGGGCAGTAACGATCTCGGTTGTATCATAACCCTGTAGATAGTTATGAGCCGTGATATAATATTCTATAAGTCCGATACTTTCAGGCATACTGTGTTCTGCATTGCCATCAAGGTCAGCTGTAATACTATAAAGATAATTTCCTTCAAAAAAAACAGCGATAGTTGCACCAGGAACATCTGTTTCAACAGGAATGGTCGGAATGGAATTGAATCCCACAGTTTCTAAAGTATTAATTGTCATAGTCAGAGGCTCAGATGTCCATATGTCCAGAGCAGGATCTCCAAGGACATTTACACAATAAGCGATCCATTTACATTGTCCGAAATATGGACCAAGATTGATATCTTCTTCAAGGATCAATGGAGCGTTGATCTCTTTTGAATACGCATTCATTTGCTCAATTTTAGTTATATCTTGATCAAATGTAGCATGATGAAAATATCTGTGGAATCTTTGTCCCGAACCATCGGTATCATAAGGAGAACCTAATCCGTATCTTGAGTTGCCGATATAAGCGACAGCAGCTCTTGCAAATACAACAAAAGCTTCACCTATGCAATCAATTGTGTATGAACCAGGTGTTGTAGTTCTATTATCAAATGCACCTGAATAGCATCCTTGAGAATAAATTACAAATGGGTTGGAACTTGTACCATCGTTATCAAAGTTACTGTTTTTAATGTCACTGTTGGTCATTCTCATATTATAAGTATTATTTGAATGACCAAGATGGTCGATCCAGGTAATATCTTCATTTTTAATTTTAGTGAAAAGGTCAGTTTTATACCAATAACCAAGATCTCTGTCATACAATTCTGAATTAGTCCAATTAGTATCAAATCCTGTTGTCTCATAACTGTTATGATCACAATAATCCACAAGTTCATCCATACAGTCACCACCGTATGAATCTACCCATCCTTCGCCACCGCCTTCTTCCCATAGAAGTTCTCCGACTAGTAGATTATTTGTGATCCTGCCGGTTACTGGTTGTTCAGAATATTGGATAGTTTTCTGGATCATATTTGTCAATTCTGTAGTATTTCCAACAGAAAATCTGGAAACGTATACTTCCCATAGAAGATCTTCACTTCCCGGTTCACCAAAATAGCTGCTTGCAGGTAACTGCCACGTTCCGTCTAAACAGCCGTAATACATATCTGCGGGAATATCGGTCTCGTCATAATAGTCTGTTCCGTAATCCATTATTTCAGATCTGAAACCTCTGTGCGGAATATAATCTGTGTCTCCTGCGAGAAGAACGTAAGTAATATTGTTATTTGTGTATTCCTGAATTATATAATTCCTGATTTTATCCTGATCGTCATTACCTGTCATTTCAATTAAAATACTTTCTACAGATTTGATAGTTGTTTTCAATCCTCTACGTAAATTGAAGTTCGTAAAGTCTCTGAAAGAACCTGTGAAAATATCTGGGGTGATTATCAGATAATCATAATCAGTCTCTGACTTAACAGATATTGAAGATAAATTTACCTGTTGCGGATTGTCCACTATAGCTTTAATAAGTGATTCAATTTTTTTAGAAGATCTTACTAATTTTGCAGATTTTTGATTAGATTCTGTAGTAATGGTGAGTGTTATATCTGAATAATATCTTAGATCTTTGGTCACTGGATTATACTGTACAGGATATATTATTGTCATAAAGATCGGATGACCGCTCTTGTATTGTGTGAAAAATCTATCAGAGTTTATTTTGGACGGATAGAATTCATTTATTGAATAAACTTCTGATCTTTTACCTTGTATCCCAGCAGGAGGATTTACTGAAAGCCTTCCTGAAGCTTCGACAGGGGAGATGTCATATTTTTCTTCAAAGATAACCGGCTTGGAGTAACTGACCTTGTATGATACAGCCTTCTCGCCATCCGGTAGTAACAATCTGACCTGTTTTAAGACTAAGGAAGGAGAAAATGCAATATTTGACCTGTCACAATCTTCTAAAAAAACTTTTCTATCTATGACTTCAGGTTTTTCAAAATTATACTTAAAAATAAGCTCTCCTGAAAATAGGATAGAGTTGATCAGTAAAATGATAATTGTAAAATTTTTCATAACATCTCCAATTTTAGTTTATTTTATCGCATCATTAATAGCTTCTTCAGCGATCTTTTCGATAGATCCGAAAGAACTTGAAACAATTACTTCCGGATCAGATATAATGCCTGAAGATTCAAAAAATATTACAATTCTTTGATCTTTTACCATACCTGATAAGACCTTTTCTTTGATCTTATTTTTATCCACTGAATATCCATGAGTTGAAATATTTGAAGTTTTGTCATCTATTATCGAGTCTATCTGCTTAAAGATCTGATCTGAATTTTCTTCTGACAGCATGACATAACCTTTTAAATTATTTTCTTTGCTGTCAAGATTTATCCAGCTCTTACTGGTCAATACAATATCATAACCTAATGCTGCAAGTTTGAGATCCTCCAGAAATGAAACTTTCCCGTCTTTGAACAATGTTTTCACTTTCAAATCATCATCTAACACCAGTTTATCAGAAAGTCCTTCAAGTTCTATGCCATATTCAGAAAGTTTCTCGATTGAAGATAATAATTCATCCAATATTTCTGAGCTGTTTACAGATGAACCTTTTCCAATTATAATTTCACTGATAATTTCACCTTCACTCCTGATCACATGAACAATATCTATATTTATCTCGAATTCAGTTAGGTATAAGTTCTCAGAAGTAATTTCAGGTCTGTCTTTAACAGCAACCTGATCATCAGCATATTCATCTCTTGGAGCAAATTTAATATCTTCAAGGTGAATAGAAGGTGTTGTTGAAAAAATATTAACACTGATATCCTGAACATCGAATCTTGTATCAATATTTTCTTCGACAGCAAATGTTACAGCTTCTCTGTCTATTAATCTTGAAATGAAGTAATTAATTCCCAGCATGAATACAATTGCCAGGATCCCAAGAATTATAAGTACTTTGATAAATGTTTTCATATTATGTTCCTTAATTTGATTTATTTCAGGTATTAGACTCAAATACCTAGTTCCTATGAAATTGCAGTGATCGGATCCAGCACCTTATTTCCAAAGATCTTCCCGGAATTTATCTTTTTTATCGAATATTTATAATACTCATCATTATCGATCCTGAATACATACTCAAATATCTCTGACAGTTTAACTGACATTCCATCGACGAATTTTATACCTGCAATTATATTGTCACCATCAAATTCAAGCTTTTTTGCAAAAGGAACAATATCTATTTTCCTGATCTTCTTTTTATTATGTCTTTCGAACTCAAGCTTTTTCTTTGATCTGAACTTAATTATCATCTCTGTGAAATATTCAGCAGACCCATCAGGTATCTCAATAAGATATTCGTTATAGTCAATGAAATGCATTGGAGCCAATACTTTTTCTGTTATCTCTACAGATTCCACAAATTCCATTACGTTTGAGAATAGTTTTTTCATGTCGTTGTTAATCTTACCCGAGTAATCTTTTTTGAACCCGATATCAATGAATTCACAATCGGAATTAACTCCGAATGCGAGCGGGTGTCCAAAGCTGAATACAGGAAGAGGATGGAATCCTTTAGTATATTCTACCTGAATATTATGCTTTGTAATGTTCCGTTCCAGCAGAGTGATAAGATTTCTCTGAGAAATGAAACGCGAAGAAGGTAAGCGTTTGTATTTGATCCGGTATCTTACATAAGCTTTAGGTTGTGCTATAGCAGCATGACCGAGTAGAGGTTTTTCAATTATTTCTCCGAATCCTTTGGGTGATACTCTTCTGGTCAATAATTTATTGCAGTTATAATTTTTTTCTATTCCGCAAATACTGCACTTTTCTCTGCAAGGTTCTGTTAAAGCTTCATTCCTGGCTTTTTTCCATTCTGCGACAAAATATTCTTTGGTGATGCCAATATCGATGATATCCCAAGGTAGTGGATCTTCAACTGATTTAATATCAAGATATTCTTCGGTATCAATTTTTAATGACTTGAATACTTTTTTCCAGAGATCAAAATCCATACTCTCTGACCATGCATCAAATTTAGCTCCACGTTTAAAAGCTTCAATAATAGCTTTACATAATTTCCTGTCACCTCTGGAGAAAATAGCTTCAAGAACTGAAACCTCTGGATCACGCCAGCTCAGTTTAACATTTTTTCTGTTAATATTTTTAGCCAGAATCCCAACTCTGTGGTTGAATTCTTCTAAAGTTGCCTGTTTTGCCCATTGAAACGGAGTATGAGGTTTAGGATTGAAAGGGGAGATGGATATTTTAATATTTATGTTTCCGTACCTTTTTGAAAAATTACCGATCGAATTTATCATCTCAGCAGTTTCATACATATCCTCATCAGTTTCAAAAGGAAGTCCGATCATGTAATAAAGCTTAATGTTTTTCCATCCAAGAGGTAAAATAATATCAAGCACATCATATATATCATCGAGGCTTATAGTTTTATTTATGATCCTTCTTAGTCTGTCAGAACCGGCTTCAGGGGCAAAAGTGAAAGTCGTTTTTCTCCCAAGAGAGGCAACAAGGGCGATCTCATTTGTAAATGATTCAGCTCTCATTGACGGGAAAGAGATGTTTATATGTGAATTTGCGTATTTTTTGTACAATTCCTCCAGAAGAGGAGTGATGTTCGTGTAATCCGAAGTAGAAAGTGAAAGCAGGGATAATTCATTCCAGCCGCTGTTCGAAAGTACATTTTCAGTATGTGCCATTATTTCATTGAGATCTCTTTCTCTGACAGGTCTATAGTAGTATCCTGCCTGACAAAACCTGCAGCCTCTGTTACAACCTCTCATTATCTCAACAGTAGCTCTGTCATGTGAAATGTCCATCAAAGGTACTACAGGATAAGCGGGATAGTTCCTATGATCAAGTCTGGCAACAGCTTTAGTTATCTTTTTAATGGGATCTTTGAACCCGATGAAATTATTCTTTTTATTATATAGAGGATAAAATAAACTTGGAACATACATATTGTCCATTTCAGAAATTTTTTTCAACTGTTCTTTCTTTGAAACACCTTCAGATCTTAAAGAAATAAGCTTGTCGATCAATTGCAAAAGCATTTCCTCCCCGTCACCTATGAGAAAAAGATCAAAAATATCAGCAACAGGCTCAGGATTAATGGCGTTTGCTCCACCGCCAATGATCAGAGGAGAAGAAGAGTCTCTATCAGATGATAAGAATGATATCCCTGAAAGGTCCAAAGCTTCAAGTATATTCGTGAAACAGAGTTCATAGGGGAGAGTAAAACCGATCATGTCAAATTCGTCTACAGGAGTTCTGGTCTCCAGACTATAAAGCGGGATATTCTTCTCCCGCATCATATTTCCCGCTTCTCTGGCAGGAATGAACGTTCTTTCGCAGACAATGTCATTTCTTTTGTTCAGGATATTGTAAAGTATATGAAATCCTTTATAAGCCATACCGATCTCATACAGATCAGGATAAATGAGCAATATTTTGAATTTGTTAGTGTGATCTTTTACAATAACATTCTCTTCTGATCCTGCATATCTTAAAGGTTTTTCCACGAACGGCAGAAATTCAGTTTCTATTTTGTTGTATAGGTTTGTCATGTATTTCTTTCTAAAATTGAGTTGTCATGCTGATCCCGATTTATCGGGACAGCATCTATCATAATCAGTTTTAGACCCTGTAATAAATTCAGGGTGGCGACTAATTAACTTTTTAGTATTCTTATAGCTTCTTTTCTGTTTGGATGCTTAAAAAAATAATTTCCTGAAACCAGCATATTCACTCCTCTTTCAGTAAGGAGTTTGTGAGTTTTATCATTTACTCCACCATCTACCTGGATCAGAAAGTCTTCTTTTAACCTATCCTGATAATAGATATTGAACTGATCTATCTTATCTAAAGTGGATGGTATGAAGCTCTGGCCTGAAAACCCGGGATTTACTGACATGAAAAGAACAAGATCAAGATCATCAATGATATAGTCGAGAAATTCTACCGATGTTGCAGGATTTAAAGCTATACCGGCTTTAATCCCAAGTGACTTGATCAATTGTATCTGCCTGTGAATATGGACCGTGGATTCTGCATGTATAACTATAATGTCAGCACCAGCCTTAGCGAATTTCTCGATATAATTCTCAGGTTTTTCTATCATAAGATGAACATCTAAAGGTAGTTTAGATATCTTTTTACAGAATTCAACTATGAATGGCCCGAATGTTATATTCGGAACAAAGTGACCGTCCATGATATCTAAATGAAGATAATCCGCTCCCGATTCCTCACAGCTTTTTATTTCCTTTTCAAGATTTGTAAAATCTGCTGAAAGCAGGGAAGGTGAAACATATATCATTTTTTTCTCCTTGTTTTGTAATTGCGATCCCGATTTATCGGGAGTGGCGATCTTTTTTATTTGGGCGATATGAATAACGCCCCTGCTTCATACTTCGAAATTCCGTTTTGAATATTTGATGTTCATCATTTTAAAAGTTTGTTCCAAGACTTATCAAATGTTGTGGTTCAGAAGCATGGTTGTAAAGGTCCCATTTCCATGAAACATCATATCTCAGGATAAAATATCCCACATTCATTCTTGAACCTATTCCACCTGAAAGCATAATATCATTCAATCTCAATCCTTCTCCCACAGATTCAGCTCCACGGAAAATATCGTCATTCCATGCGGAGCCAATATCAGCGAACATCACTCCATTGATATTGCCCAGCACTATTGGGAATGGAAATCCTAAAGCCAGGTATTTTATAAGCGGATATCTATATTCAAGATTGAATAAGGCAAATCTATTGCCTGACTGTTCATAAAGTCTGTAACCTCTGACAGGATACTCAACGTATGAATAATACTTTGCATTTACCGTAGTAAAATCATGATCTGTATTGACTCTGTAATTAAACCAGTTTGAAACACCTCCCAGATAAAATGTCTGTGGTGTATTTCCTCCACTTATTCCACCTGTAAATCTGAATGCGAACTGATAGTCACCTTTCAGTCTGAAATATTTTCTGTAATCCATTGTGAATGTCTGGAACTGAATTTTATCATTCTCTGAAGCTAAAAGATCTCCGGTGTCAGCTGTATAGTATAAGTTCATTCTGAATCTTGATCCGTTGACCGGACCTACATAACCCCAGATGGCTGAGTCGTAACTGAATCCCAAACCAACAGACATTAAAGTTTTACTATGGTCGTGCTCATATTCTTCTGCTGATTCATTGTATTTTTCGTTTATAATATTCTTAAGAGACATGAATGAATCTAAACGCGAGTATCTGCTTAAAGGATATTCCGCCATAAAATTAAATGTAAGCAGTCTGTCTCTAAAACGGTCACTTATCAGATCTGTCAATTCATCCCAGATGTAATAATACACTACATCATGAGAAAACCCCACTCCCCAGTTAATTCTTGCAGGAAGATAAAAATAGTAAAGATCGACAGTTGAATTTAAAAGGTCCTGATTCATATCGGTTACAAAGATCAATCTGTGACTTGAAAGGTAATCAGAGAATTGCATATATGCTGAACCGATAACACCGTAACCTGTAGCATATCCGGCATTAACAGTTATAATGTCAGGTGTGAAAAAAGGTTCGTATCTTTTCTTCAGATATAGATCATCAGGTACATCAACTTCATCAGGCTTCATCAGCATATTTTTAGAAAATTTGAACTTTCTCAAATTCGTTTTCGAATATTCAGGAATACTGTCAGTACTGATCAGCGGTTTGGAGAAATCAGTTTCTTTGTACCATCTTAACTTCTCAGGAGTTTTCTCAGTTTGAATTAGTTTATCAACTTCCTCTATCAGATAAATGTCGTAACCACCGTTAAAAACAGCAGTATATGCCAGTTTATTATGATTGTAACTGGCTTGTGAACAACCTGTCATAAAGTTTGACAGCGGCTTTTCATTCTGACCGTTCATATCATAGGAGTATAAGTTGTTTACACCAGATTTGTCAGAGATATAACCTAATATCTCATTATTTACCCAGAACGGAGAAAAGCTATGGAATTCTGAATCAGATACTTTTTGAATTTGTTTTGAGTTTATATCGATAGTATAAATATCTTTTGTATTCATGTTCCTCTGCATCATAGGTTTCAGGTCTTTAACATCTGTAGATAGGTCGTTCAGTCTGTCAGAGGAAAATACGATCATATTACCATCCGGGGAGAATTCAGGATCATTGTCAGAATAAATGTCTTCCGTCAGTCTTGTAAGGTCCTTTTTGTAAAGGTCATAAATATAAAGATCACTGAAACCGTCTTTGATCCCGGTAAAACATATCTTTGTTCCATCTTCTGACCAGTCAGGATAATAAAGACCATCCATATCGAACTTGATCCTGTCGAGCTGTTTGCCAGTGGTTGACTCGTAAATAAAAAGTGCATCCTGATCAGTGCTTTTTGAGAAAAATGCAATGTTCCTGCTGTCAGGTGACCATGCAATTCCTGGTCTTAACCAGTGAAATTCCTCAAAATCACCAGAGGACTGTCCGGAAACGATCTTGTTTATTATCTCACCGTCAAAAGTCCTCATCAAATATATATCGAAATAATCTGACTTGTTACTAAGAAAAGCTACTTTTAATCCGTCTGGACTTATGGAAGGTGAATTGTTGATAGCATTACCGTATTTTATATGATCTGAAAGTCTGACAG
Organism: Candidatus Delongbacteria bacterium; assembly: GCA_016937995.1. Taxonomy (GTDB): domain Bacteria; phylum UBA4055; class UBA4055; order UBA4055; family UBA4055; genus WTAK01. Next base: position 14,903 of record JAFGVM010000002.1, on the reverse strand, counting down.
ACACATCGTGAGGCATATCACATTTAGTTAAACTTGACCAGTATTTTGCTTTTAACCATTTCTGCCAGTCATTAGAGAGGTCTGCAAAATCAAGACCGATAGCATCTTTAAAAGCTCCTTCAGCAGATCTTATCATATTTACATTTCTTAATATCTGTCCGATCTTTTTTGCACCGTAAGTATCTGCGATATATTTAAAAAGTGATTGACCACCTTTGTAGGCCATATAGTTATTCAGATAATATATTGATTGTAAGTACCCATTGTAAACTGCATCTCTGATAGTCATATCAGAATCTGCATCCCATCCACCACGGCTTTCATATTCAGCAATTCCCTCAATGAACCATAAAGGCATATTCATTTGCTGCAGACCATTCATGATAGCCTGGAAATTACCTTTAAAAAGCATTTGGTTCATCATTGCATGAGTTAGTTCATGATGGATAACATGTCTAAAATCCTCCCAGTTGCCTTCATAAGGTACAACAACTCTGTTTTTGAAAAACTCAGTAAATCCTCCTACAGATTCCTCAGGTATCCCTCCCATTACATTTGTTTCTTCGAAATGGTTGTGTGAATTATAAACTAGTACATGAACTTTTGATTTAGGCTGGTATAAAAGATCTTTTTGAAGGTGCTTTAAAGAATTTTCAGCTGTTTTTGCTGTGAAATCAGCAAGCATTTCTCCACCTTTGTAGTAGTAGATCAAAAAATTATTTGTTTCAAGTACTTCCCATTCAAATTTATGGTATTGTACTTTATTTTTTCCGAATGGGAATAAGTTTGAAATTATTATTAGGAAAAGAATTGTATAAAAGATTTTACGCATAACCGCTCTGCCTTACTTAATATTTACACGTAATATATAATAAATAAAAGCGGTTTGCTATGATTAAATTACTGCCAATAGGTTAGCGCTATTTTAATGCAAGTTGAAATATTCGACTAAAAATTTACCGCAAATCCTATTCCTATCTGGTCTTTTCTTGGATCATAGGTAGGTGCAACAGCTATTCTATATTTATGCTTGAGCTCAGCATTGTAATTGATCGTTGAAATAAAAGCATCTATCGTTGAAGCAGTATGATTTAAGAACATGGTGGCAAAACCAAAACCTACCATTTTTATTCCAGTATCATCAGGATCTCCAATATTAAAGATTCCAACGATCACTGAACCAAATCCGATCAACTCGATCGATTTATATATCCAGGCATGGTAAGGATTCCCCCAACCAGGGAAAACTAGGGATTTAACACTATTGTCAATGGGAGATTGTTTCTCTGCGTTATACTTCTGCCAGGCAAGTTCAGAGATGTATTCTTCTCTTGTCATACCAGCAATTTCCCATTCCTTGATATCTTTATCTATATTGAAACCATCAACAGGATTAGATTTCATAAATTCCTTTATCTCTTTAAGTTCTGTAGGCTCTGAGATCTTCTTCTTTTCAAGTCCTGCAAGCTCTTTGACAGAGTTTTCGATCATAATGAACAGATCATCATCGGAACATTTTTTTCTGTCAGTAATGATCTTGTCATTCTCACTTGTTTCAACATCGATCATCTTAACGGTCAAAGAATATGTACTTCCAAGTTTCCCAATAGAACCAGTTACGATCTTTTCAACTCCCAAAACTTCACCCATTTCAACATAACATGCATTATCATCACATACTCCTGAAGCCTGAAATGCCTGTTCTCCCATGATCTCCTGCATATTCTCTCTGTTCATGACCTTGAATTTTTCATATTTGAACATTTCAGCTCTGAGAGCATCAGTCAGTAGGGTAGAGAAGTGATCTTCCAGACCTACATTCTTCAAGTCTATCACAGCTACAGAAGTTTGCTGAGAATAAATAATATTCGTAATTAATAATAGCGTAATTATTGAGATGAAATATTTCATGTTCATTCCATGCTAATTATTTGTGACTTGCTAAAAGATATAAAATGGTTAATAAAATCACAACTTAAAAAAAACAAGCTGTCAATTACTTCTAAATTCTAAGTTATTTGACCGCTTCCCTTGCCATTTCTACGATCTTCCAGTAAGGTGGTCTATACCCGTTTTCTTTTTCAAATTCCTCCAACATCGGAAGTAATTTTGATTTTATCTTTGCATGGGTTTTTGAAAAAGAATCGTTCTTCAAAGCGGACTCTGCGCTCATACCTTCAGGTACAGCTCCCGCCTGACCAAAAATATTTGACACCCAGCTATAAGCTTTCATTATTCTTCCGAAAGGTAAAAGAAAAGCAGGATAAGTTAACTGATCTCCATTATTTGCACCTTCAAGTCTGACATCAAGAATTGCATTGTCAATATGGTCCTTAAAAAGAACATTAAGATCTCTCCATTCTGCTACAACAGTAAGTTGAGGATCATATTCAAGATCAGATGGTTCCTGAGTCTCAAAATTCCTGACTCCGAATGCTCCGAGCCAGTTCATCAATCCCGGTTGGGAAATACTTGATAATTTCATCCAGAGATCAATATTGAATTTTCTGTAAGCATAAGAAGCAACTTCTGAGCAGAATAATTCATTGTCATCAGTATAATCCATTGCAAAATCATATGGAATATGTCTTGTCTGAGCATCTTTAAGAGCATATTCTGCAGCTTTATGCGGAAGCATAGGATCCTTTATTAATTCAGGATGGTCAGATCTCAACCGTAGTACCATAACTCTTAATTTTGTGTCTTTGATGTACTTATCAGCATCCGCTATAGCAACACCAACTTCAATATGAGCTTCAATAATTGAAAGCTTATTAGTTTTTTTGTCTACATGGGCTAAAGCTACATGTGAAAAATTACCGGGATAATCACTGCCGCGTGATATCAGAGCAGAAGTTGGAGCTCCTCCACGTGAGACAAGTATGTCACCACTATGTATTTTAACTCCAAGAAGTTCAGTGAAAGGAGTCTGTGACGGTTCGTCATTACAAAGTGTCAGTTTGTTTATCTCTTTATCAGTGTTCTGCAGCATTACTTCCTCGATAGCAGCTCTTGTACCGTAAAGCAGTCTATAGGTTAAATGCTTTACTTTACTATCTGACATATCCCAGTATTTTGACTGTTCTTTCAGTTTCTTACGAACATTTACCGCTAGTTCGATGTAATCATTCAATCTTTCAGGACAGGCTGCGATCATAGGAGCAAGATTAAAAAATTCATATTCCATAATCTTGAAAACAGAATTACTGTATTCAAATTTTTTATTATCAAAAATCTGCAACAGTAAATTGTAATTGTAAAGTGATGAGCTGATATCTCTTTCCAAATATTTACATGGTGTATCTTTGACTTCGATGAATTTTTTTTCCATATCGTTCCAAAGGGCATCTTTATCCCAGATAAATGCCTTTTTTCCAGGACTTGCAGGTAATTGTTGCTCGGGGCAAGGGATCAAGAGGAGCAGATAAACTGTTATAATTGAAATAAGCGTTATAAGAATTTTTTTCATAATTCTTTCCTCTATTTTTTTTTGGTGCTAAAACACCATCCAACATTTGTCAATTAGCCATTGTTTTTCAGATAATGATCTCTTATCAAACCTGATATTTTGCAGGATTTAAATTCAATTTTTTCAGATCCAAAATTTATTGAATTTACGTTAGATGCTATTTTTAAGCTGTTAGTTAAAAGAATTTCATCGCAGCTTTCAATAAATTGACGACTGAATCCGTATTCTAATGCTTCAATCTTCTTAAATCCGAACAGTCTGTGGTCCTTAAAAATATTCTGCTGCATGATACCGAAGAGATAATCGTTACTCCCATCAGCGAAATAAAGGATTTTATCCTTAACACAGAGAATATTTGTACATGTTCCTTCAATAATATTTTTATGGTCATTGATCAGGAGTACTTCATCGAATTCTCCGGAACTGATCAAAGTATGATAATTTTGCATATATGACATACTTTTGTGCTTATAAAAGGCATTAGACCTTACTTTATTTTCTACGAGAGCATAAATGTTTTTAGAATTACGTGCATAAATGTTTACTGTAACAATAGTGTTCCATTCTTTTTCATTGAAGATCGGTGAATACATCAACTTAATCTTCACGATATTTTTTGTTAACCCATTCTCTTCAATAAGCTTATAAATAAAATTTTCATTGATCAAATTCAGATCGGGAGGTGGGATGTCGAGTACCTGACATGAATTGAATAGCCGTTTTAAATGGTCTTTTATAAAATATATCTTCCGGTTCTCATACAAAATAGTCTCAAATAATCCATAACCATAATTTAATGCCGGTGAATCTATACCTGCTTTAACATTATCTCTGAAGATTATTTTCCCGTCAAACAGTATCTTTCTTCCCATATTTCTTCCATGTTGATTGCGTTGTAGATGTTGTTTGCTTTGTGAATTGTTTCTCTATATTCCATTTCAGGATCGGAAAGCAGAGTTATACCTCCTCCGACATTAAAGGAAATGTAACCGTTCCTATAGAACAAAGTCCGAATTAATATATTGAAATCAGAATTCGTGTTAAAGTTTATATATCCGAAACTTCCAGTATATGCTCCCCGTCCAATTCCTTCAAGTTCTTCAATGATCTGGCATGACCTGACCTTAGGACAGCCTGAAATTGAACCGCATGGAAATAAAGCCCGGAATATCTTATTGTAACTGATCTCTGATAGCACACCCTCAATTTCTGAATATAAATGATAAACATTATTTAACTTCTTGACCATAGGAAAATCTTTTACAAATACAGAATTTACAGAACAAATTTTATGCATATCGTTTCTTAAAAGATCGACTATCATAGCTAATTCTGCTTTGTCTTTATCACTGTTTAAAAGTATTTGCAGGTTTTGTTCATCGATAACAGTATCAATACTTCTTTCGATGGTACCCTTAACAGGTGAAGCTGTAATCACATTATCTTTGACTCTGAAAAATCTCTCAGGAGTTGTTGATATTATGTAATGATCATTTACCTTGGAAAAAACACCAAATTCAATTGGATTTGACTGAGATAATCTTTGTGCAAGTCCGACTGGTTTTATGTCAGTTGTTCCAGTAATTTCTCTTGTCAGATTTGCCTGATAAATATCACCCTGCTCAACGTATTTTTTGATCTTTTCAACACCGGCTCGGAATTCATTTCTTGTAAGTGAAGAACCAATATATTTGGAGGATCCTCCGGTATCTTCATTTATTTTTAAATTGAATACTTTCTCTATATCAAATCTTGTGTGTTCGAACTCGAAATTTAATTTTACTATATTAAAATCATCTTTTTTGAAGTTTTCTGTTATGATATAATATTCGTAAATTACAAAATATATTTGAGGTAAATTTCCATGTTCTAAACCTGCATATAAACCTTTCTCTTCAAGTTTATCTTTAAAATCATATCCTAAATATCCTAAAAAAATCGGATAGTTTAAATCAGTGTTGTTAGTACTTAATATTTCATCGATTAGATGTGGTGCACTGATCTTCTTTGATCTATTCCCATATTGTACATTGTTTTCATTAATAACCACTACGGGATTTACTCCGAGAATGTTTTTCCCACTGTTGTTTTCCGTGTCGTTTGTAAACAGAAAAGTTCCATCAAATTTGTCAGCTGCATGAAAGAAAAGATCAAAGTTCCAACTCAACTTTTTCTTTGATATTTCCGGTTTAATTTTCCACATAAATTTTAAAGAAGTTATTTAACGTTCTGTCACCGTACTCTGATAAAAAGCTTTCAGGATGATATTGCAATCCTACGAAAGGAAGGTTCTTGTGTTTTAAAGCCATGACCGATCCACTGTTTTTCTCAAATGCGATAAAGTCTATATTCTTGAACTGATCTGTTTTGTCAATTATTCCTAGGGAATTATACCTTACAGATTTGAATTGATTAGGTATATCCTTGAAAAATGGATCATTTAAATGCTCGATCTCTACTTGAGAACCGTGTACTGGTTTTTCAATTTTATCAACTTTTATTCCATAGTAACCTGCTATGAACTGCATCCCGAGACATATACCCAAAGTTGGAATTTCTTTTGGTATGTTCTTTTCTTCAAACAATTCTTTGAGAATACCTGTGTCTTTCCATGTCATAGGACCTGGTGAGATAACTAAAACATCGTAATCAATTTTCAGTATGTCAATATCTCTGTTTCTTTTGACTATAACATTATAATCAGGTCTGGACTTCATAATAAGATCAGTCAGGTTGTATGTAAATGAATCGTAGTTGTCGAATATGAGTATTGTCTTCATAGATTCTCAAGTAAGTGATATACCGGTTAAATATAAGAAAATATTTCAAATAAGGTCAAAAAATATTGTGTATAAAAAGTATTGCGTCTGATTGTGTTCTTGAATAGATTCAGAGGGTCAAACAGAAACAAGGAAAAAAAATGAAAAAGATATTAATACGTGATCTTAGTTTAAGAGATGGTCAGCAATCCCAGTTTGCTACAAGAATGACCCAGGCTCAGGTAGATAGAGTTCTACCATTTTATGCAAAAGCAGGATTTTATGCATGTGAAGTATGGGGTGGAGCCGTACCCGACTCTATAATGAGATATCTCAATGAGAATCCATGGGAAAGGCTGGAAAAAATAAAATCAGGAATAGGGAATACTTCTAAACTTACTTCACTTACAAGAGGAAGAAATCTCTTTGGATATGCTCCTTATCCTGAAGATGTTATTGAAGGATTTACAAAGAATGCTATTGAATCGGGAATTGATATTGTAAGAATATTCGATGCTCTTAACGACATAGATAATATGAAATCATCAATTAAATTTTCAAAACAGCATGGTGGCATTCCTGATTGTGCTGTTTGCTATACTGTTGACCCGAAATTCACCTTGGCAGATAAAATCAGTGCATTTATAAGCAGGAAAAAACTACCAAAGAACATTTTTAATATCAATTATTTTGTTGATAAGGCTATAGAACTTGAAAAAGAAGGTGCTGAAATTATTACCATAAAAGATATGGCCGGTTTGATCCATCCTTCAACAACAAGTGAACTTATTAAAGAATTGAAAAAAGCAGTTAAGATCCCGATCGATCTACACACTCATGATACACCCGGTTACGGACTGGCATCTATTTTCAGTGCTATTGTAAATGGTGTAGATATTGTGGACGCAGTAATAATGCCATTCGCAGGAGGACCTGCGGCACCTGCCTTTGAATTAATTCAGATATTCTGTGATAAATTAGGAATTGATACCGGTGTTGATCTAAAAGAAGTTGCAAATATAAGTAAAGAGTTGAGAGAGATCAGAAAAGAGCTTGCTGAATTTGATACTACTAAGATGTTTCCGATAGAATTTGACATCTCAAATTATAAACTTGAAACTGATATTGATAATTTGTTTGATAAAGCAGTAGAATGTGCTAAAAATGATAATACAGATGAATTGTTGGTTCATACACAGGCGATAACCAAATATTTCAACTTCCCAGATCCGAATCAACAGGTAAAAGATGCCGAGATCCCTGGAGGAATGTACACTAATATGGTCGCTCAGTTGAAACAACTTAAATTAGACCATCTAATGAATAGAGCTTTAAAACTTGTACCAAAATGCAGAGTGGATGCAGGGTGCCCTCCTTTAGTTACACCGACAAGTCAAATAGTAGGATCTCAGGCTGTTAACCTTGCTTTAGATGAGCAGAACGGTAAACTAAAATATTCAACAACAACGACACAATTTGTAAATCTTGTACAGGGGCAATACGGAAAAACTCCTTTTCCGGTATATCCTAAGTTCCGTGAAAAAATTTGTGGTTCGCCTGAAGAGATTCCTTACGATACAAGCAAGCACAAGAAGCAGGATAATCCGTTATTACAAAATCTGGGATATACAAAACTGGCAATAACTGAAAAAGAAGAACTTTTAGTTGAATTGTTTCCAAATGTAGCAGTAGGATTTTTAACAAAAATAAGAGAAAAAGAATTCATAAAGGCAAATCCTGATGTTCCATACGTTGATATAAAGCCTAAGGAGTTAACTCAGGAAGATTACGATAATTTGTATAAAGAAAATTGGTATTAGAATGAAAAAAGACACCTCAGGTGTCTTTTTTTATTCTGCAAATAACTTCAGCCATAGCTTTTACAGCTAAGCCTCTGTGACTGATCCTGTTTTTATCATCAAGCGACATTTCTGCCAGAGTTGTATCATAACCATCAGGTTGAAAAATAGGATCATATCCAAAACCCTGATTTCCTGAAAGCTTCTCGATTATTTTTCCTTTCAGAACACCTTCTGTAGTTTTATGTAAGTTTTCACCAAATAAAGTTATTACACATCTGAAAACAGCATTTCTTTTGTCAATGCCAACACCATTAAGTTCTCTAAGCATTTTACGGTTATTATCCTCATAAGAACAATCTTCACCTGCCCATCTTGCAGAAAACACTCCCGGTTCTCCGTTCAAATACTCAACTTCAAGTCCGGTATCATCCGCTAAAGTAGTAATTCCGGAGTATTGATAGATCTCTTTTGCTTTTTTAAGAGAATTATGCTCAAGTGTATCGCCATCTTCTATAACATCAGGCAGATCAGGAAAGTCGTCCATGGACAATATTTCAATTTCAGGATCTTTTAAAGCTGCTTTTATTTCTTTTATCTTATTTTTGTTGTGTGTAGCAAGCAATATTTTCATTTTATCCCCTATAATCGTCATTTCACGTAAATATAATGATAAATTAAGACTTTTAAAACTTGTAAAAAAAGAATAAAATGACTAAGTTTTTAGAAATAAATTAGAAGTGAGGATATTATGAAAAGATTTATAACTATAATCCTGTTTATCAATATTTTATTGTTTGCTCAACAAAAAGCAGATAAAGAATCTATTCTTCTTTCCGAAGGTTTTGAAAATGATGTTTTCCCTCCTGATGGATGGTCTTTAACATCTATAGGTGCTGGTTTTAAAGAATCAACTGTAAGTTCGGGCGGGTTTATACACAGTGGTCAAAAGGCAGCTGCTCACATGGATGATTATGGTACACAAGACGATTGGTTGATCACTCCATTAATCTCAATCCCGGCCGGAAACAGTGCTACGTTATGTTTCTGGGAGTCAGTTTACTGGACACAATATATGGACGGGATTCATGAAGTAGGTGTTTCTACAGACGGGGGAGTAAGTTTTACTGTAATTTGGTCAGAAGGTCCTGCATATGTTGCTGCAAACATCATTGATGGGGATCAATATGCTGTAACCGCTTCCATACATGATTATACCGGACAGGATATAAAGATCGGATTTCATTATACAGGTGATTATAGCACACAGTGGTTCATCGATGATATTGAAGTTTTCCATGATGCAGAAGGACCCGTAATTACCGATATTGTGGCTAATAGTGCATTATTACCTGACATCGGGGCATTTTTGAATAACGATATGACCTTAATATTAAATGTTACTGACAGGTCAGGAACTGACACAGTTACTGGTCATTACTCATTTGAGGGTGATGCAGTATTAACTGATCTAGTATTCGAACGCTCTGAAATCAACGAGAATTTTTGGGAAGGAAGTATTCCAACTTTCACTTACGAAATATCGGGATATATTTATTTTGACCTGTATGACATAGGTGGAAATCTTACGGTTTCTACCGATTATCCGTTAGTATTTGCTCTTGACACGATTCCTCCGAATTTTAAATATGTGACAGGATTAATGACTTTTGTTAATGAATCAGCTGAAATAGAAATCAATTTTGAAGATGAATCTGAAATAACATCCTGCATGGGTCACTACTCAAAAGATGACTGGTTTACTCAATATGATTTTGAAATGACTCCATCAAAAATACACGAATACATTTATTCGGGTATTATTCCTGCTGAAACAGAATTAGTACTTGATGGTAAAATTAAGTTCACAATTGAGGATGCTGAAGGAAATGTTACATACACGGATGAATACATTAAAAAATGGATACAAGCTTATCCTGCAACATTTGATCTTAGAACTTCTCTTGATAAAAATTATGTTACTTCAGTCAAGAGTCAACAAGGGGGTACATGCTGGACTCATGGTGCTATGGCGGCAATGGAGAGCAATCTTCTTATGTCCGGTATCTGGGAAGCAGTCGGGGAAACCGGAGAACCGAATCTTGCTGAATATCATCTTGACTGGTGGAATGGTTTTAATGAGCATAATAACGATGATATAGATCCATCGAACGGATCTGGATTAGAAGTTCACATGGGGGGGGATTATCTGGTCACAGCAGCCTATATGAGTAGAGGTGAAGGAGCTGTAAGAGATATTGACGGACAGTCGTATGATATTGCTCCTAGACGAAGTGAAGAAACATATCACTATTATTATCCTAGAGATATAGAATGGTACACTACGGATAATACTTGGGAAAGCCGTAGCCTCATAAAAGAGAAAGTAATTCAGTATGGAGTAATGGGAACTTGTTTAATGTATGATTCTTCATTTCTGAACAATGATAACATACATTATCAACCACCTTCTGATCTTCAGGATCCAAATCATGCTGTTGCCATTGTTGGTTGGGATGATGACAAGATTACTCAGGCTCCGGAAGGTCCTGGTGCATGGTTGATAAAGAACAGCTGGGGTGAATGGTGGGGTTACGAAGACGGTTATTTCTGGATATCTTATTTTGATAAACACTGTACTAAAAATATTGAAATGGGAGCGATATCATTCATTGATGTTGAACCTTTAAAATACGATAATATTTACTATCATGATTATCATGGCTGGAGAGATACAATGACGGATGTTGATGAAGCATTCAATGCCTTTACATCACTAAAAGAAGAAGATATAGTCGCTGTCAGTTTTTACACCGCCACGAACAACGTTAACTACACTGTGAATATTTATGATGATTTTAATGGTACAGATCTGCAGAACCTTCTGTCAACTACATCAGGGTACATTGAATACAAAGGATTTCACACTGTAGATCTTCCGTCGATCGTGAATGTTCCGGCAGCAGATGATTTTTACGTGCAGTTAACTTTGTCTCAAGGTGGACATGCGTTCGATAGAACTTCCGATATTCCGGTCCTTCTTGGTGCAAAGTCTAAGACAATTGTAGAATCATCAGCATCAGAAGGGGAAAGCTATTATAAAAACGGTGGAGTGTGGAATGATCTTTACTACAACGATAAGATCGAATATCCGGGAACAGCTAATTTTTGTATTAAGGCTCTTTGTGACGATGAGAGTTCAATTGATGATGGAGAATGGAAAATTGAGAATTATGAATTAGAACAGAACTATCCAAATCCTTTCAATCCGAACACTACGATTAATTTCTCAGTTCCACACGACAATTCAAAAGTGAAATTAATTGTTTATAATGTGAATGGTCAGCTGGTTTCTACACTTTTCAATGGAGTTAAGAATCTTGGAAGACATTCTGTCACATTCGATGCATCTGATTTGAACAGTGGAGTTTATTATTATTCTCTTGATGTAAACGGAGTAAAGGAATCAACCAAAAAAATGGTATTAATGAAATAGATGTCATAGCGTTTTGCTAAAAGATTAGTTATTAATAATTTAAACGGATAAAATTCGGAGAAAAAATGAAGAAAGTATTCCTGTTATTATTAGTTGTTTTAATTACCAACATTCTTGCACAGGATTGGTATGATCAAAGAGGAAAGTTGACAGATGAATTTCCAGTGATCCAAAGCAAGGATTCTACATGGGAGAGCTATTCAAATAATCCAAGCTGGGTAATGCCCATACCCGATGAAAGGGCAGTGTATTTTAATGTAAATGATTTCGGGCTTGAATATCCGGTAAATCTTCAGGCTATTGCGTCTTTTTTGTACAGTGATGGGGATGAATACGGTTTTGCAGTTTATGATAAGGACGGATCAACTGTTTTATATCAGAAATCAAGGCTTACATCAATTGTTGATTATAATTATCATTATTTGTCATCTCCTATCGTTCTTAACGATGATTTTTATGTTGCTGTCAGAGCTAACAGTGAAGGATTACCTACTCAGGTCACTTCAGATGTTCTGGAAACTACCAACAGTTATACAGGAACTGCAGGGGACTGGACCTTGTTTACTCAGGAAAGTGAAAATTACGAGCACATATTACGAGTGCAGCTTTCACCATTTGAGGGTACGGATGTTTACCCTCCGTCCATAAGAAACATTACAGGTACTGAATGTTACCAGGATATCAATGCGGTTATCCGATTGACTATTCAGGATCAGAGCACTATCATTTCTCCGGTAATAGGCGAATATTCATTCGACAATGGCTCAACATGGACATCTTTTGATCTTATGTCAGACAAAGGCGAAAATAATTTTTACGGTCAGATACCCGGTCAACCTGATGGTGTTTCTGCAATTTTAAGATTTAACGTTGAGGATGATCTTGGTAATTCAGTAGCTTCGAACGAATATCAGGTAAACTGGTCTAAGGATAATCCATTGTTATTGACAAGTTTTGAGACTGATCCATTCAGTGAAGGCTGGTCATTAAATTCTGTTGGTGCAGGCTGGAATCACCAGTATACTAGTCAGGTCTATACCAAACCTCATACAGGTAGTTATCAGATGAATCATCTGGATGATACCGGAACACAGGATGACTGGTTGATCTCACCTCTGTTCACTTTACCGGATGAAAGTAATATTCTGTTATCATACTGGGAAGCAAGTCGCTATGTTGACTACATTGGTTTTCATGAGGTTGCAGTTACTGCTGACGGTGGAGTGAGTTGGACACAGGTAAGTTCAACGGTACCTTCAGAAAATCTTTATGAGCAGGTTTTCTGTTCCCTTGACGCTTTTTCCGGACAGGATATACAGATCGGGTGGCATTATGAGGGAGATTATTGTGACCAGTGGTTCATTGATGATGTTGAGGTCTTCGTAAATACCGAACTTCCGACAATAAATAAACTATATGCAAATCTTACTGTTCTGCCAATTGTGGGGACTTTTATAAATGAGGATATGACAGTTAGTCTTGGACTTTACGACAGATCATATATTCAGACAGCTGTAATGCACTATACATTTGATGGTGGAGCTACTTATAATGATGTAAATATGGTAAGGGTCAAAGGGGAAGAGTTGTGGCAGGGTGACATACCTGCGAAAGACTCAATTGCAACGGGAAGTATTTACTTTGACGTGACAAATTTAACAGGTTCTACTCTGACTACCGGTAATTATACGGTAAAATTCGTTGTTGATGAGTGGAATCCGGTTATTGAAAAAGTAGTTGGTAATATTGTTCAGGTCAATAAACCTGCAAATATCAATCTGACAATATCTGATCATTCAGGCATTACATCATGCACAGGGTATTTCAGTAAAGACGGATTCGCAACACAAACAGAGATACCGTTTACAAATTCCAAGGTCCAGTATATAAATCTCTTCAACATGATCGGTACAATTCCTGCGGAGTCGGAGTTAGCAGCCGGAGAAATTAAGTTTGTTATCGTGGATAATGGAGGGAACACAGTTAACAGTGCTGTGTATCCTGTTCAGTGGATCAGTTCAATGCCAAAATCATTTGATCTCAGAACTTCACTTGGAACGAATTATGTTACTTCAGTAAAAGAACAGGTAACTGGTACTTGCTGGTGTATGGCTGCATGTTCAGCTACCGAAGGAAGCCTGTTGAAATCAGGTATGTGGGAAGCAGCAGGAGAAACAGGTGAACCGAATCTTTCGGAAAACCATCTTGACTGGTGGAACGGATTTAATGATTTTTATAATCAGGACATATATCCTGAGGACGGGGAAGGTCTTGAGCTTCATAACAGAGGTGATTATCTGGTAACTTCTGCATATTTATCCAGAGGTGAAGGTTTCGTAAGAGAGATCGATGCTCCTGATGGTTTCCAACCGGCAAGATTTTCAGATACATATCATTATTTCTACCCAAAAGATATTGAATGGCATTCAATGGATGAAAATCTGAATGGAATTGATGTGATTAAAAAAACTATTATGGAAAATGGTGTGATCGGTACTTCTTTCTGCTATTCCTACGATTTTATGTATACAGCAGATCATTTCCATTATCAGGACCCTGAACAGCCTTGGTATATTACTCATGCGGTTTCAATAGTGGGTTGGGATGATGATAAAACATCTTCTTACAACATACCCCCCGGACCAGGTGCATGGCTGTGTAAGAACAGCTGGGGTTCTGAATGGGGTGAAGATGGTTATTTCTGGGCATCATATTACGACAAATATATTGGTCGTGACCCTGAGGGTGCAATGTCTTTCCAGAATGTTGAACCTATGAAATATGACAAGATATATTACCACGATTATCATGGATGGAGTGATACAATGTCAGATGTTGATGAAGCATTCAATGCTTTCACTTCAGAGAAAGAGGAAGATATTGTTGCTGTGAGCTTTTTCGTGGCAAAGGACAATGTCGATTATACAGTAACGATATATGATGAATTCGATGGTTTTGAACTTGCCTCTCCACTGGTCACTACTTCCGGTCATATCGATTATAAAGGTTTCCATACAATAGATCTCCCATCTGTAACTACAATTCCTAATGCTGATGATTTCTATGTTTATCTGTATTTATCGAACGGGGGACAACCTTATGATCAAAGTTCAGTAACTCCTACTTCCAATTGGTTACCTTACCGTTCAACTGCTTCAGCGGGAGAGAGTTTCTATAAAAGCGAGGGGGCATGGCTTGATCTATATGATAATATGGCAATAGATAAACCTCAGACCGCTAATTTTTGTATAAAAGCTTTATGTGATGATGAGAGTTCAATTGATGATGGAGAATGGAAAATTGAGAATTATGAATTAGAACAGAACTACCCTAATCCGTTCAATCCGACTACCACAATAAACTTTTTGGTCCCAAATGAT
>JAFGVM010000010.1 GCA_016937995.1 Candidatus Delongbacteria bacterium | reverse complement strand
TTTGAAATAAAGGGTATGACCGAACAATAAACGAACCGTGTTGTTCGTGGCGGGTCGTGGAACAACAACGACAACAACTGCAAAGTTTCAAACCGCAACAACAACAACCCAGACAACAAGAACAACAACAACGGGTTTCGTATTGCAATACTATGCATAAGCGGGAGTTTTATTTCATGCAGCACAGAAATAAAAGAGAGCAAAATAGTCCAGGTCGTATCCTGCCTGTAAAAGGGCGAATATTGTAACAGGGGAGCGGTTCTGAGTATTTTTTTCGTTGAGAAAGGTGCCGCTCCAGATTATTAAAAACTTCGGATATCTGCGTTGAATTTCAATTTCTGCAATGTCACTTAGGTTAAACTAAGCTCCATTTTGAAATCCTAAATTCTCCTTGATCTGCTCGTTTTTAAATAATCTGTAATTACCCCAAAACCGGATAAATTGAATGGAAAAAATGAATAATGAAATAACGATCCTGCCGAAGCTGTATGACTTGATGCTCTGGTATTCGGATAAATTCGCTAAATATCCCAAAAAATACAAATACAACCTCGGAGACAGGATTTTTACTCTGATGCTTGATATACTTGAAAATATAATTGAAGCTAAATACGGCAGGTCAAAAAAGCAGTTTTTAAAAAATGTGAATCTCTCTCTAGAGAAATTAAGATTTCTCATCAGGCTTTCAAAAGATACTCAATGCTTAACTATAAAGGCTTACGAATATGCTTCAAAAGAAATTGATGAAATAGGAAAAATGACCGGAGGCTGGCTGAAAGTTGGGGATTAAATATAAAAACATTTACAATAAAATTTATGAGTTCGATAATTTGTATTCAGCTTACAGAAAAGCAAGAAAAGGTAAGAGAAATAAAAAGGAAGTAAGCGAATTTGAATACGATCTTGAAAGTAACTTGTTTAAGATTCAGCAAGAACTTAAGAACGGAACTTTTAGATTCAGCGGGTATAATGAATTTGTCGTAACTGATCCAAAGGAAAGAAAAATATCGGCAGCACCATTCAAAGACAGAGTGGTTCATCACGCAATATGCAATTTTCTTGAGCCTATGATAGATAAAACGCTAATGCATCAGACTTATGCCTGCCGATACAATAAAGGTTCACACAGAGCTATCTCAAAAGCAGTTGAGTATGTCAGAAAATATAAATATGTTCTCAAGTTGGATGTAAAAAAGTATTTCTTCTCAATAGATCATGAAAATTTGCTTAAGAAATTAAGAAAGAAGATATCTGATAAAAAACTGCTTTCACTCATAAAATTACTTCTTGAAACACACGATACCGGTCAGGAATATTATATGGGATTTGAAGACGATACTTTGTTTGATTATGCAAGGTGTAAAGGTTTACCGATAGGTAACTTGACAAGCCAGCTTTTCGCGAATTTTTATCTGAATCAGATTGACAGGCTGATATGTGAAAAATTAAGAATCAAATCATTTGTCAGGTATATGGATGACATAATTATATTTACAGACAGCAAATTGGAGCTTGCAGATGCATTCAATGAAATCGAAAAATATTTGGGATCAAACCGTTTGAAACTTAACAGAAATAAATCAATGTTAATTAATTTGAAGAACGGACTGTCATATCTTGGTTTTCATCTTTACAAAGGCAGAATCAAAATATTGAGGAGTAACCTGAAAAGATTCATAATCAAAATGAGAAAGTACAGCAGATATTTGAAAGACGGTAAAATACAATTTGAATCGATACTAATGTCGTTAAATTCATGGCTTGGATTTATTGGAAAAGGAAAGTATGTTCGACTGATTAATGGCATTTTAGACAAAATCAAGTTTATGCATCAGGATAAGAATTATGAATTTACATTCTGCGTGTGAATGATATTATTGATTTGATTAAGATAATATAGTATATTACAGATAAGTAAATATAGAAAAGGTTTTTTTATGGAACAAAAAGATATGATAAATCACTGGATCGAGTCTGCCGAGCAGGATTATATCGCAATCGAACACTTATTTGAGAAAAAGGATTACAGTTGGTCATTATTTGTGGGACATCTGGTTATTGAGAAATTATTAAAAGCTTATTATATAAAAATTAAAAACGAACAACCACCTTACATTCATAATTTACTTAGAATTGCTGACAAAGCTGAACTGAAACTTACCGAAACTCAAATGGATGACCTGACAGTTATTACTTCATTCAATATCGAAGCCCGTTATGAAGATTATAAGGCTGAATTTTATAAAAAATGTACTTCAAATTACACGAATATATGGAATAAGAAAATAAAAGAGAATAAATTATGGTTGAAACAACTATTACAGAAATAATAAAAAGATATATCGATATTCTTGGGATTAGGAAGTATAAAATAATAAATGCTTATCTTTTTGGTTCCTACGCAAAAGGAACCTTTAATGAAGACAGTGATATTGATGTTGCACTGGTATTCGATAAAATGGAAGACAGGTTTGATACAAGAGTTGAACTTATGAAACTTGTCAGAAAAATTGACCTAAGAATCGAACCTCACCCGTTTGAAAAAAGTGATGTTGAACAACATAATCCTTTCCTGGAAGAAATTATTCGGACAGGGATCAGGATTTAATCAAAAGTATTGAAATATCCTCTAAATTGCTGAATTGCTTATATTTTAAATCACATCTCCAAATCTTATAAAAAACACCGGTTAACAATCATTAATTGCCCCTAACGTCTGAAAATACGCCATATGTCGTTTTTTTCTCCTGTGTCATCATTTATTATTTTTTTATCACTACATCGTAGTGAAAATTATTGACTTCTGCAAGTGGAAATTTAAGTCAGAAAGTAGAAATTCACAACTCACAACCCACAACTCACAACTCACAACCCACAACTCTTTTTCTAAAAAATTACCTTGCAAAATCGTATAAAAAAATATAGATTGAGTGTCTTAAAATTAATGAAATCATATAAATAAAAGGAAATCTATGGAGAAATTACTTTTACTTGGAGATGAAGCAATAGCTCAGGGTGCAATAGACGCTGGAATGTCCGGTATCTACGGTTATCCGGGAACTCCTTCAACAGAGATCATTGAATATGTTCAAAGGTCTAAAACAGCACAAGAAAGAAATATCCACAGAAAATGGTCTGCAAACGAAAAAACAGCTGCAGAAGCTGCTCTAGGAATGTCTTATGCAGGAAAGAGATCAATGTGTACAATGAAGCACGTAGGATTGAATGTTGCTGCGGATTGTTTTATGAACTCTGCGATAACAGGTGCTAATGGTGGTACAATAGTAACTGTCGCGGATGATCCTTCCATGCATTCTTCTCAAAATGAGCAGGACAGCAGGATCTACGGTAAATTTGCGATGATCCCGATTTTTGAACCGTCTAATCAACAGGAATGTTATGATATGACATTTCATGCTTTTGAAATATCAGAAAAGTATCAGATCCCGATTATGATGAGATTGACAACAAGATTATCTCACTCTAGAAGTGGTGTCGCTACAAAAGATATGATAGCTGAGAATGAATTAAAACTGCCTGAAGACAAAAGACAGTTCGTTCTTCTTCCTGCAATAGCGAGAAGAAGGTACAAAATGCTTTTGGATAATCAGGTAAAATTCGAAACTGAAAGTGAAAATTCTCCATTCAATAAATTTATCGGGGGTTCCGATAAAAGTAAAGGTATTATAGCTTGCGGTATAGCCTATAATTATCTTATGGAAAATTATACAGATTCAACCTGTCCTTTCCCTGTACTCAAAGTGAGCCAGTATCCTCTACCTAGAAAAATGGTTGAAAAGATAACTTCTGAATGCAAAGAAATACTCGTTCTTGAAGAAGGAGCTCCTATGATAGAGGAGATGTTGAAAGGATATTTAGGAGATTGTCTTAACATACGTGGAAGACTTGATGGGACTTTACCGAGAGATGGTGAATTGAACCCAAATCTAGTTCTACAGGCAATTAACGGCGAAAAAGTGGAAATGAACCTGATCCCTGAAGAGGTTAAAGGCAGACCTCCTCAGTTTTGTAAAGGTTGTGGTCACATTGATGCCTATAACGCTATAAAGGAAGTAATGGCTGATTATGGTGACGGTCATGTTCTTTCTGACATTGGATGCTATACACTTGCAGCTTTACCTCCTTTCCAGTCAATTAATTCCTGTGTTGATATGGGAGCTTCTATCACAATGGCGAAAGGAGCTGCTGATTCAGGTTTATTCCCTGTAATTGCAACAATAGGAGATTCAACGTTCACTCACTCAGGAATGACAGGACTTCTAGATGCTGTGATCGAAGGTACGAATATTGTTGTGATGATACTTGATAATTCAACAACCGGAATGACAGGCGGGCAGGATTCTCATGCATTGGACAGACTTGTAAGTATATGTGAGGGTCTTGGTGTTGAGAAAGACCACATAACAAGGGTCAATCCGATCAAGCAAAACCATGAGGCTCTTGTTGAATTGATCAGAAAAGAGATCGCTTATAATGGTGTTTCTGTTATAATACCTACAAGAGAATGTATGCAGACTTTAAAAAGAAAACTTAAAAAGAAATAGGGAGTTGCAAATGAAAAAAGATATAATTCTATGCGGTGTTGGCGGACAGGGTATTTTATCTATTGCAACTGTGATCGGATATGCTGCTGTTGATTCCGGATTATACCTGAAGCAGGCTGAAGTTCACGGAATGAGCCAGAGAGGTGGAGATGTACAATCTCATTTCAGAATATCTGACAAAGAGATATTTTCAGACCTGATACCTTTCGGTGGAGCTGATATGATCCTCTCTGTAGAACCTATGGAATCGCTAAGATATTTACCTTACTTATCCAAAAACGGATGGGTCATAACTAATGATAAACCTTTTAACAATATCGTTAATTACCCTGAGACAGAAGATGTATACAAGCAGATAAAAAAATTAGATAATCACATTCTTATCAATGCCGATGATATTGCTAAAGAGATTGGATCGCCAAGATCAATGAACATGGTAATGATAGGTGCTGCATCCTCATTCCTTGGTATTGAATTTGATAAGCTTATTGAAGGTATAAAATTTATTTTCGGTCGCAAAGGTGAAGAGATGGTCAACTTGAATGTTAAAGCTCTGGAAGCCGGAAAAGCTTTCGCTGAAAAATTTAATAAATAGTTTGAAGAAGCCGCATTTTGCGGCTTTTTTATTATACGAGGAGAAATGAAATTTTATAAAATGCATGGAGCAGGGAACGATTTTATCTTCTTTGAAGGTGATCCCGAAATTTCCAGTAGCGGACTAAAAAAGATCTGTGACAGGAATCTTGGTATAGGTGCTGATGGAGTTATTTTTATAAAAAAAGTTCCGGACTCTGATTTTAAAATGAAATATTTCAATGCTGATGGCAGTAAAGCTGATTTCTGTGCAAATGGAGGAAGATGTGCTGTTCTTCTTGCAAGTGTCTTAATGTATTTTAAAAGCACTCATTGTACTTTTGTAGCTGATGATGGAGTTCACGAAGGATCGATACTTGAAAGCGGTGACATCATGATAAAAATGGCGGCAGAAAAAGATTATGAGGAAGGATTATTGTTTGAAGGCATTGACAATAATTTTTACTATATAAATACAGGCGTAGAGCATGTTGTAGGTTTTTATGATAATATTGATGCTGTTGATGTTCATAAATTCGGTTCTCAGATAAGAAATAACAGAAAATTCCCCAATGGAACAAATGCGAATTTCGTTCAAAGATCAAGTAACAATACATTGCTTATCAGGACCTATGAAAGGGGTGTCGAAGCTGAGACAAAAGCATGTGGAACAGGCATTACTGCTGCGGGATTGATCGATATGAGACTATCCGGAGATGATAAAAAGATTATCAGGACTGTTTTAGGATATGAAATGACAGTTCAGAAAAAAGACGGATCTGTATTTTTATGTGGACCAGCGGAATTGGTATTTGAGGGTTTTATTGATCTTTCAGCCGTGTAGATCAGCGTTTTATCGGTTTTATCATATTTATTTTGAGTAATTTATTTATCTTTATTCAGGGTCGGATTAATGACAGAATTAGATTTTGTTTATATTTTTAATTTTACCCTTGTTAATAGGAATAATAGCATTTATCTTTCGCTTGATTATAAAGTAGGTATTGGTATTCAATAATAGGGAATAAGCATGAAAAAATTTTACCTAATTATCCTGATCTTTTTATTCACAATAACCATGTCAGCTCAGGAAGAGACCTCAACCGGAAATACATCTGAAATAACATCCTCTGAAAAACCTTCGGAACTTTCAGAAGAACAAATGTTATGTAAGGAAGCTGCTGAAGAGATCATGAAAATCTATGACAACTGGGACAGTAGTGAAAATTATAAGATATTGTATCCAAGGATCAAAGAATTTGTAACCGATTTTTATGATGATTTTCCGGAATTTACAAAAGAGTTGTTCGTTAAGGAAAAGTCAGGTGAGAAATTAACTGATTACGAAAGAAGGACTTTTGTAGCTTATAAAGGCTTAAAAGAATCTGTTTATGAAGAAATATCAAGATATTCAGCAGAAAAAGATTTTTACTGGGGTTATATAGATGAAGATATTTCCTCAAACTTAAAATTAATAGCAAAAAAACTTGGTGATCATTCCAGAGCCAATTCAGACAAACTGCTCAAAGATCAGGAAGTCTATATCCAAGAACTTCTGGATGAAATGCGTAAAAATGAACTTCAACTTGATTCTCTAAAAAATATCAGTGACCTGAAGGTCATAGATGATCTGTTGGATGATGAACAATACAATAATGACATGATGCTGCTGCAGTATAAAAGAATGCAACTGTCATCTCAGGATGAAAAATCAAAATTAGACAAATTCTTTGTTGATAAATTGAACAGATATATAGAAGAAAAGAGATCCGAACTTATAGATAAAAAAAGAAATGAGCTGATCTCTTCAAAAGAATATTGGTTAGAGGAAAAAAGAGCTACCATGTTCGATCTTTTGGATTATGAATCAAGAAGGATCAGTAAAATAGTTACAGAATATTTAGATTCACTGAAAGTAGAAAGAAATATTAAAAATTTTGATATATCTGATGAATTCCTTCTATCAATAAAGGATTCCAATGATTCCTTTGAGCAAAATTTCAATGATCTTATCAAATATAAATTTTACAGCGGTCTAGTAGGTAAATTTGGATTTTACATTCAGTATGAATACCAACCTCTTTTCAGAAGTTTCAGGCTTAATGTTTTTGTTGGAACTATTTTATTCATGATGTTATTCGTATTCATATTCAGAAGGGTCAAGAGGAGTAAGGACTCTATGTTCATAAGAAGAATACCCGGATTAGATGCTATTGATGATGCAATAGGAAGAGCTACTGAAATGGGAAGACCTATAGTTTATGATTCAGGTATTGGTGCTTATTCAAATATTGATACTATTGCCAGTATGCTTATCCTGAAAAGTGTAGCTAAGAAAGTTGCAGAATTCAAAGCTGAGATATATGTTCCTACTTGTGACCCTGTAGTAATGCAGATATCAGAAGAAATGGTAGCATCAGGATTTTTGGATGCGGGTTATCCTGAAGACCATAAAAAGGACAATGTTTTTTATCTCGCAGCTGACCAGTTTGCATTTGCAGCTGGAATTGCAGGATTGCTTGCAAGAAAAAAACCTGCAACTGCATTGCATTTCGGATTCTATCTTGCAGAATCCCTTCTAATTGCTGAAGCAGGATTTTCAGCAGGAGCTATACAGGTGGCAGGTACTACATCAGTGGGTCAGTTACCATTCTTTATAACTGCTTGTGATTACACACTGATCGGAGAAGAGCTGTATGCTGCTGCGGCATATATTTCCAGAGATGCTCAGATTTTAACCAATCTCAAGCTTTCGGACTATGCAAAAATAACTATTGGTATATTGTTCATTATAGGAACGATATTCCTAACAATAAATTCTGAATGGACATTCCTTCAGGATCTAGTAAATACCAGATAATAAAGTAACTTAAGGATATATCATTATGAAAAAAGAAATACCGTTACTGATAGGATTTTTTGCCACAATTGGCTGGTACTTGGAATTCTTCATGGCCGGGACATTCTTCGAGAACTGGAAAATGTTCTTTACTAACGGATTCAAGACAGTTACCATAGTCGGTCTTCTTGTAGGAGCTTTCAGTGTACTGAGAATTAATTTCAAAAGGATCAAGTATAATAATGACAGGTGGTTTTCTGTATATCAATTGAGTTTGATCGGATTTATGATACTTTTAGGTGTGACAAGAGGTGTAAATCCAGGAACTCCTTTCGATGCGATGTTCACATTTGGTTTTGTGCCGCTTGATGCTACTGTTTTCTCATTATTGGCATTCTATGTTGCTTCAGCCTCATACAGATCCTTCAGAATAAAATCCATAGAATCAGCATTTTTGCTTGTAGCAGCTATTTTTATAATGTTAAGCAAGATACCTTTAGGTGAAGCAATGTGGAGTAAAATACCCGTTATCGGAGAGTGGATAATGGACGGTCCTACAAGTGCCGGGAAAAGAGCAATTCTTTTCGGAGCATATCTTGGGGGATTAACAATGATGATCAGAATAGCCTTCGGACTTGAAAGATCTCATATATCAGAGTAAATAATTCATTAGGGATATAAATTATGGATAAATTAGTTGAAAAGTTAAAAAAGATAGACAAGAGATGGATATATTTACTTATTTTCCTGTCTTGTATTCTACCGTTCTTTCCCGGATTTGAATTTCTTAATCAGGAATTTTCTGAAACAAAGGAAACTATTGCTTTCTATGACAATATTAATGAACTTAAGGAAGGGGATGCTGTTTTTATCGACTGGGCCTTTGATCCAACTACTCAGGCTGAATTACTTCCTATGGCAGAACAAACATTAAAACAGTGCTTTGATAAAAAATTGAGAGTATTCATATATTTCCCGTTTTTGACAGGTATCAGCCTTGGTGAAAATGCTTTGGCAAAACTTCAGAAGGAACCCGGATACGAATATATAGAAGAAGGTGTCCATTATCAGAACTTAGGATATTTACCTCTAATGACCGACATGCTTCTTTTCTCGATGTATTCAGATTTTAAAGGTACTTTCGGTAAAGAGGGTAAAATATTTAAAGGGTTGAATACTTTTGCAGATATAAAATATGTTATGTGCTTCTCAGGTTCATCATGGCCTGAAAGTTATATTTTATTACAGCGAAGATTCGGTTTTAAAATGCAGGTGGGTGTTACAGCTGTTATCGGACCGGATTACATTCCGTTTCTTCAAACAGGTCAGCTGCAGGGTATGTTATTCGGATTAAAGGGAGCCGCAGAATATGAGAACATCAGAGTAAAAGCAGGTTCCGATAAAAAATTCAACAGGAAAGCGAATGCCGGAATGGCATCACTTACATTATCACATCTGGTCATGTTCATGTTCATTGCGATCGGTAATCTGATCTATCTATTTGAGAAGAAGGTAAAGAAAATTTAAACAAGGCGAACAAATTATGGAATTATTCAATAATTTAATAGACTCAACAATATTGAACCCTACTATCCAGATATGGGTTTCAGTTCTATTTACACTTATGATACTTTCATTCCTGTATAGAGATAATCCATTGTACAAGTTCGGGGAAAATACTTTTCTTGGTATTTCTTTAGGATACGGCTGGACTAAATTGTGGTACGTAACAGTTGTACCTTATCTTATCAGACCGATCAAAGATGCGGCAATTGATTTTAATGCATATGATCTTGTTATGGTATTCTGGCTGGCAATGGGATCAACTTTATTTTTTAGATTTACAAGAACAAAAGCCTGGGTGGCAAATTATTACTTTGCTTTTGTATTTGCATATTTTGCAGGTTACCAGATCCCAATAAATGTCCAGTCTCTGTTTATTCAGGCGGACAATATGATGCATCCTATCTTTGAACAACCTTCTTTTTTCGAAGTGACA
The DNA here is from genome assembly GCA_016937995.1 of Candidatus Delongbacteria bacterium. Classification (GTDB taxonomy): domain Bacteria; phylum UBA4055; class UBA4055; order UBA4055; family UBA4055; genus WTAK01. Next base: position 364 of record JAFGVM010000010.1, on the reverse strand, counting down.
AAATGGATAGTGATCATTTTTGGAACATTTGCAGGTCTTCTGTATTTCTTCTTCTCAAAACCTCATAAGGGACTTTTTGGAAAAACAGCAAGGATCGGTATTATAATTCTAATGATAAATTTCGGAGCTTCATTCGGTGCTACAGTAATGGGAAGGATCGCATTATTTATAGGTAGAGCACAGGTATTGGCAGAGAACTGGCAGGCTTCGATTGTGTTCATGATCGCGATAATCATATTCCTGTTCATCTATTTCAAATTTGTTTATAAAGAACCTGCTTTTGATGACGAACAGATGCATTAGGAATAAAAAAATCCCGGTTAATTGAACCGGGATTTTTTTATTCATTTATCTTACTTTTTAT
>JAFGVM010000091.1 GCA_016937995.1 Candidatus Delongbacteria bacterium | reverse complement strand
GCCTTTCCAACGAATTCCGTTCCATGATACCTCCAGATTTTTATTAAAGTTAACCTTTGGTATCATTTGATACAAACTTAAAATAGTCTCAGTGAAACTGAAATACAATACATTAGAGGTGGCTTCAAAACCACCTCTTTTTTTATATCTTTAATTGACACATAGGGATTGTTTAAAAAAGAAAAATTAATTAGGGCTAACGGTGAAATATGTCTAATAGATTCTTCGAATTCAGAAATAACTCCAACTGATGGTGAGTATATGGTTTTATTTGAAACAGATTATAACTCAACTTCACTTAGTTATGAAAATATGAGTGATCTAATAGCTCCTGAATATGATCTGTCCACTTGTGCTAATGCCAGTATTAAATTTGATCTAAATCATACAATTGATTTCTCGATGATGTTGAATTATGATCTTTGTCTAGAAATTAATAACAGTATTTTTGAAGGTTATTACTTAGATCAATACCCAAAAAACCAGTGGATTGAGATCAGTACTAATATTGATGAATCAGATTTAGTAAATAGTTTTAATGTCAAAATAAAATCTTTGCTTGTTTCAATTGAGCAAGATTCAATACTATTTGACAATTTTCAAATAACTGCTGTACAAGCTGATCCACCTTCAAATATAATCGTAACCAGAAATGAAACCAGTACAGTCTTAACCTGGGATGCAGTAACTAATGCAATTAATTATTATGTCTACAGATCGGATAAGCCGGATATTGATTATGTTGAGATCGGTACTGCAACATCAGAAACCTTCACGGATAATTCAGTATTTGAAGATGGAGTTTATTTCTACAAAATTGTAACTGAAATTGAGATTCAAACAAAAGAAGGGGGTAAATAATGAAAAAGTTAATTATAACAATGCTTTTAATACTCCAGATATTTGTTTTTTCAGGAACAAAATCTTTTCCAAGTGAAGCAGTTGGATTCAGTAAGGTATGTATTGATTCAATGACTGGAATAGATTATCACTATGTTTCCATTCCATTTTTGAATGACAGTATAAATGCTGAAGATTTATATCCTAATGGAGATAAATTCTGGACTATTAATAGATGGGATGAAAATTATCAAGCTTGGTTCGGAGTAAGTTATAATCAATATTTCCAAATGTGGCTTGGTAGTTTTCCAATTGTATTGGGAGAATCTTATTTAATTCAATCCATACAATGTGATTTTGAATTTTCAACTAATGGATATTATGATAATATTTCTCCTTATGAGTTAATCACTACAAACGGTAACGATATGAATCTTATAATGGTTCCGTTGGAAAAGTATAATCTTTTCATGGCTGGTACTGGATTAGGGAGTGATATTGGTAGTTGTTCTCAAGTTGCTAAATGGAATCCTGAATTACAGCTATCTAGAGTCACAACCTATAATGGCTTATCATGGAATTATGATTATTCAATAAATACAGCAGATCCACTTTTTGTTTGCATGACTGATAGCGTATTATGGCCTTATGAAGGAAATAAATATACAGTTAAATCAAATAAAGAAGTTGAATTTACAGAAATAAACTTACCCAAGTTGTTATATTATCGAGTCGTAAATGAGTCAAAAGAAGATTTTGATTTTTTAGGTAAAATTGATAATATAAGCTTTAAAGCTTGGATTACTGGAAGAGAGGATGATATTATAACAGAAGACACTTACGGATGTGGTTTATTTCAGATAGCTGATACACACTCTACAGTTTATATCAATATAGGAAACTTCAAAAATAAATGGGAACCGGGAGATGTAGTTAATTTTGAAGTGATAGATCAGAGTAGTAAAGATCCAGAAAGCTGGAAGACAGGTAAAGGTAAATATAAATTAAAAAACAATGCTGATGCAGTTTATAGAGGATTTATGCCTAAGATCAAAGATTCAGGTGAACCGATTATACTTGGAGACCCAACAAGCATTAATAACAACATACCTTATGAAACCAAGCTTTATCAAAACTACCCTAATCCATTCAATCCTGTAACGACAATAAAATTTTCTTTGAAAAATGAAAGTAAAGTTAGTCTGAATGTGTATAATTACTCGGGTCAGTTAGTTGATAAATTAGTAGACTGCACAGTAGAAAGAGGTTATCATTCTATTGAATTCAATGCATCCAAATTCAGCTCAGGTGTTTATTATTACACTTTAAAAGCTGATAATAAAACATTTACGAAGAAGATGCTGATGATAAAATAGAAGTTGACTATATTTTACAATATCAGTAAATTCTAATTAAAGAATTACAAAAAGGATTTATCATGAAAAAAATATTATTTATAATTGCCTTACTTACTCAATATTCTATTTTGTTTTCAGGTATGCCAAGAAGTGTTTATGTATGTTTAGTTGATTTCAATGAAGAACATTTTGATTTTTCAATAGATAATGATAATGTTTATTTCGAATCTTGGTTAAAAAGAAATCCGACTGATGTAATTGATAACAATACATATGGAAGTGATTATTATATGGTTTATCATGAAACGGTTGATTACTCCCTTATTGGATTTAATATTGGTAATTTCAATTTACAATGGGCAGTAGGTGATACTTTAGTAATTAAACCATGGCATAGTATTGATGAAAACGGGCAATATGAATCAAATACAGGTAATATATTTTGTAGAATATTGGATAATTCAACAGAACCAATATGGATAGGATGTCCTCCTGATGAAGTTCCAATTATACTTGGTAATTATAAAGTCGGTATAAATGAACAAAATAATATTCCTAATTCAGCCTACCTGGAACAGAATTATCCTAATCCGTTCAATCCTATAACACAGATTAAATTTGCTCTTTCAATTGCAAGTGAAGTAAAGCTGAATGTCTATAATGTAAACGGTCAGCTTATTTCAGAACTTGTAAATGATAATAAGAAAGCAGGAATTCATATTGTTAATTTTGATGCAAGTAATTACAATTCAGGTATTTATTTCTATATACTTACAGCAAATGGTGATACTTTTACAAAGAAGATGATTTTAACGAAGTAAAGGTTATATGATAAAGAAAGGAAAAGGGTGTTCGTATTCGAGCACCCTTTTTATTTTATAAACAGCAAAAATAGATAACATTTATCATTGACAATCCTGTCTTTGATATATACAATGTTTATCTACTGGTTAAGCATAAGAAAATTTATGCAGGAAATTTTATTTTAGGAGGGGTATCTTGAGAAAAATCACGTCAATATTAGTAATGATCATAGCAATATTCTCACTGAGTTTCGCTGACTCATCGGACGATCTTAAAAAAAGAACTGAAGAATGGTTCAAAAACAATCCGAATTCCATGCCACACTGGATGACACCGGAAGAACTTGAAAGAGCCGGTGATATCGGCAAGGATTTCTCAGCAACACCAGCTCCGACCGGAAATATCAGACAAACTGCAGAATTTGAAAGAATGCAGGGTGTTTTCATAAGATACCAGTTTGGAATTCCAATGGATTTTATAAAAGCAATGGCAACACATACAACTGTTTATACTATTTGTGCCTCAACTAATGAAAGAAGAACTGTGATAAATGCTTATGTTGCTGCCGGGGTTGATACAACTAACTGTGAATTCTTACTTGCGGATTCAGATTCTTACTGGACCAGAGATTACGGTGCATGGTATGTGGTAGTTGACAATGAAGTAAGTGTATGCGACTTCATGTATAACAGACCAAGACCCAATGATGATGCTATACCTTCAGAAGTTTCAAATTTCTTAACTGAGCCGTATTATGGAATGAGCGTTATTCATACCGGTGGAAATTATATGACTGACGGAATGGGGATCGCGGCCTCAACAACTATTGTTTATGAAGAAAGTTATGCAACTCTTGGTATTTCTTCTGCTGAAGTCGATCAAAGAATGAATGATTACCTTGGAATTCATACTTACCATGTTGTTCAGGACCCTAATAATACTTATATCGATCATATTGACTGCTGGGGTAAATATCTTGACATTGATAAGATACTTATCAGAGAAGTACCAACATATCACCCACAATATGCTGATATAGAAGCAACAGCAGCATATTTCGCATCACAAACATCTTCCTATGGCGCTCCTTACGAAATTTACAGAGTAAATACACCTAATAATGAGCCATATTCTAATTCGTTAATATTGAATGATCATGTTTATGTACCGATAGTGAATGATGCAATAAATGATGCAGCTGCAATTGCAGTGTACGAGGCTGCAATGCCGGGATACACAATAGTACCAGTAGCAGGGTTAGCAGATCCGTACGGCTGGGAGTCTACAGATGCTCTTCATTGCAGAACGAGAGGTGCAGTCGATGAAGAAATGCTTTACATAAGACATATTGCAAATCCTTCTGACAGAAATTCGACCGAAGATTACTTGATCTCAGCCGAAATTAATTCTTACGGCGGGTATGATATAAATACTGCGGACCTATACTATAAGATCGATGACGGAAGCTGGAATTCTCTTCCTATGACAGAAGTTAAAGGAACTTATACTGCAACTATTCCTCAGCAGTCAACAGGTTCAGTAGTATCTTACTATATTCATTCTGAAGACAGTTCAGGAAGAATTGAGAACCATCCGTTCATAGGTCAGGCTGATCCTCACATTTTTAATGTAGTTGGTCCATTATCAGCACCGGCAAATATTTCTATTGTTGCTATCTCAAATTCAGCTAACTTAGACTGGGATGATGTAGGTGGTGCAAATAACTATATCATCTATAGATCTACCGATCCTTATTCAGGATTTTCACAGATAGACACATCTCCGACAAGTGATTACACGGACAATGATGTTCTTACTGGCAACAGATATTTCTATAGAATTACAGCTGATAATGTAAAATAAAACTTAAGGCAAAATTTATATGAAGAAAACAATGATCTATCTGATGATCTTCGCAATAATGGTATTTGGTGCTAAGAAATTTGAATATGCAAAGGTAAAAGTATCCGGAATTGAAGACCTTAAATTTTTGAAGAAGCATGAAATTGATATCGACAGGACCAGTTTTCAGGGAAAAGAAAAAGGATTTCCTGAATACTTGAAAATCTATGTAGATCAGGAAAGATTTGATATCATCGAGAATGAAGGATATACTATCACATGGGAACCCTTAAAACTGCCCAAAGATGCCTCCTCCTACAGATATAACGAAGATATCGGTGATTCTATGCTTGTTTGGCAGAACAGATATCCGGCAATATGCAAGAGAATTCAGATCGGAACTTCAGTACAGAGTAGACCATTATGGGTACTTAAGATCTCTGACAATGTGAATATTGAGGAAGCTGAACCTGAAGTAAAATTTGTTTCTACTATGCACGGTGATGAAGTTACCGGTGTAGAGATGGAAATGTATTTGATCGAGGATATTTTAAAAGGATATCAGGCTAACAATGATACTATGCAGTTCATAGTCAATAATACTGAATTATATGTAATGCCGTTGTTGAATCCTGACGGAATGGCTAACAATTCACGGTATAATGCTAACTATATAGATCTGAACAGAGACTTTCCTGATTTTTTGACAGGAGAAACAAATTTAGCTGAATCAGATGAACCTGAGATCGATGCTATGATAAACTGGAGTAATGACCATAACTTTATTTTATCAACGAACTATCATGGTGGTGCATTGGTAGCAAACTATATTTTAGATACGAAGCCTCCTTTGACAAGCGGACAGTATGCAGCTGCTCCTGATGATGTTCATGCAACATGGCTGGCTTCAAATTATGCGATCAGAAATACTCCTATGTACAACGGTGCTTTTACTGAAGGAATAACTAACGGTCTTGAATGGTATGAAGCAGTTGGCGGAATGCAGGACTGGAACTATCATTATTACGGAGATATGGATCTAACTCTGGAAATATCAAATACGAAATGGCCTGCTTATAGTGAGATCGCAGGATTCTGGCAGGATAACAGAGATGCAATGTTCTGGTATCTTTCAGCTGTACATAAAGGTATTTATGGTATTGTTACCGATTATGATACAGGTCTTCCGCTAGAAGCTAAGATAGAGATCACAGGAATAGATAAGGAATATTATACAGACCCTGACTTTGGAGATTATTACAGGGTATTGAAACCCGGTACATATACAATGACAGTATCAGCTCCGGGATACACTTCTCAAATCATTAATAATGTAGTTGTAACAGATGATACAGGATCATTCAGAGAAGCTACCGAGGTTAACGTACAGCTGCAAATGGGGGCAGCCCCCGAAGTTGCTGTGTCAGTACAGGATACATTAGCAATAAGTGCGAACCCCGGTTTTACAGGTATCAAAAAGTTTGATATTGGAAATTCAGGGAATGCGGACCTGACCTATAATCAATCGGTCAGCTATATTAAAACAAAAGGAAGCGGAGGTCCGGATACATACGGTTATTCATGGAAAGACTCTGATGAACCGGATGGTCCTGCTTACAACTGGGTGGATATTTCTTCTCTGGGCACACCTCTTGGTTTGTCAGATGACGGTATTTCAAGTTCATTGGCATTAGGATTTGCTTTCAATTTTTACGGAACAGATTATTCTACAGTAAGGATCGGTGCAAATGGAGCAATTACTTTTACCGGTACGGCTATAAGTTATACAAATCCGATAATTCCTTCAAGCTCAGCTCCAAACGCAGTAATTGCACCTTTCTGGGACGATCTCGACCCTTCTTCAGGACAAAGCGATGATATTTATTACTACTATGATAGTGCAAATGGCAGATTTATTGTTCAATATAATCAAATAATAAATTACGGTGGCGGGACTAAAAATACTTTTGAAGTATTGCTTTATCAAAATGGTACTATCATTCTTCAATACAATACTATGAACGGAACCCTGGATGCATGTACTGTCGGTATCGAGAGTGGTGACGGTTCTGACGGTATTCAGGTTGTATATAATTCCGCATATATAAAGAACAGTTTAGCAATTGAATTCAAGGCAACAATTATACCTGAATGGTTAAGTCTGGATCCATCCTCAGGAACAGTTTCTGCTTCGGGATCAGAACAGATAACAGCAACTGCTAACACGGACGGATTGGATTATGGCATCTATTATGCTGATATTAACCTTAACAGTAATGATCCATCTAACAGCACTGTTATCATCCCGGTAAAATTCATTGTCTCCGATGCTCTTTCTTCACCAGTTAATGTTGTTCCTAATACAGAAGCAGCTTCATGTTCACTGAGCTGGGATGCTGTTACAGGTGCGACCGTATACAATATATACAGGTCGACCGATCCTTATTCCGGATTTATTAAGATTGATACTTCATTAACAAATTTGTATATTGATAATGATATTTTGACAGGAAATAAATATTTTTACTATGTAACTGCTGATGATGCAAAGTAATGACTGAAAATTATAAAACAAAAAGAGTATTGTTAACGCTGGTTGTATTTTTTACCAGCGTTTCTTTTCTGATTTATGAAGTAACATGGGACAGGATACTGGGTTTATATCTTGGTACAACTGTTCATGCATCAACTATAGTAATTTCCGCATTTATGGCCGGTCTTGGAACCGGATCTTACTTTCTGGGTAAAAAGGCGGATAAAACGAAATATCCGGTTGGATTCCTGGGTAGACTTCTTATTACGATAGGTATAGTGAACCTGATAGTATATTTGCTGCTGCAGCTTATTCCAAAAATTTACAAGTATAATGCGGTAAATGATTTACTTGGTGATAAAGTTGAGATTGTTGTTTATATATATGCATTGAGCATTGTATTCGCCTCAGCTTTTTTCATTGGTGGAATTATGCCTATTGTGACGAGAATATATTTGTTCATGGGTAATAATATTTCTAATTCGATAGGTAACACATTTGCAGCTGATACTTTTGGATCGTCACTGGGTGGATTACTAGCTGGATTTGTTCTGCTCAGATACCCGGGGATGAAAGGTACAGTGTTCATAGTTTCTTCAATGAATTTAATTCTTGCTTGGATTACCGGAATTATGATAAATCATAAGATCAGTCAAAGCCTGATCCCTGAAGAGAAATTAAAAATAGTAAAACCGGTTGAATTAAAAACTCAGGGAAGAGAACATCCAAAATTTTCAATGCTGGTAGCATTTATCTCCGGATTGACAGGTTTGATCGCTCAGATAATCTGGCTCAGGATATTTAAAATATATTTAACAAATACAAGTTATACTTTTGCTTTAATTGTCTCAGTGATAATTTTCGGATATTTTCTCGGAAGTCTGCTGTTCAAAAAGATCACGTCTGATGAATCGGATATTCTTAAAAATTTATTACTTGGGCTTTTTGCTACAGGAACCATAATAGCAGTAGGCGTTCTTGTTTTTGTAAATGCTCCCCGTTGGATAATTATTCCGCTTCATGAAGTATTGACAAGTCCTGTTTCAAGGATACTCCTTCCACCTGTTATTCTTTCGATCTTAACTGTTCTCCCGCAAGCTGTACTAGCCGGATTCGTTTTTACAAGTGCAGTAAGATTGTACAGTGATAAAAGTCAAATGGTATCTTTAAGTTTCAGCAGAGTATACTTTATTAACACTATAGGTGGGTTCATAGGTCCGTTCATAGCGGCATTTTTACTCATTCCATATGCTGGTGTCGTCAGATCTTTACTTATTATTGCTTTAATAAACATTGCGGTCAGTATATACCTGATATACAGGAACAAACCATCCATTCGAGGTTATATTTTCGTTTTTCAAATTGTTATTCTGATCATTGTAACAGGTGCAGTATTTATTACAAGGATAAAAGTGATGCCGCCTTCATTTTCAATGAGTGAAAGAGAGATATTATTTTACGAAGAAGCTGTAGAAGCTACTTTGGTTGTTGGTAAAGATAAAACTTCAGGTGTGAATTATACATATTTTAATAATAATTCTGTTATCGGAAGTTCCTACGATGCGATCAAAGCTGTAAAATTACTCGGGCACATACCTTTTCTTACCGGTCATGATCCTAAAAAAGTATTGATAGTAGGTTTTGGTATCGGAGTTACGACATCTACAGTTCTTTCACATCCGGAAGTAGAATCTGTTCTTTGTGTTGAGCTGGCTGAAGAACTGAAGAATGCAGCAAAATTCTATAAAGAACTTAATCATAATGTAGTAGAAGATAGAAGATTGAAGATCATCGGCAATGATGGAAGGCATTATCTCCAGTCAAGCACAGAGAAATTTGATCTAATTTCAAGTGATCCAACTCATCCGGTTCTGGGGTCAGGAAGTTTATACAGTCAGGAGTATTTTCAGCTTTGTTATGATCATCTCTCTGATAACGGAATGGTCACCCAGTACCTTCCAATGCACAAGTTGCTTACAAAGGACTATATCGGAATCCTGAAGACCTTTAATTCTGTTTTCCCGAACACCACTTTATGGTTAGGTCATACTCATACACTTCTCGTCGGGACAAAGAAACCAATGAAGATAGATTTCGCAGATTTTAAAGTGAAAGCATCAAAAATAAATGATATATATTTGTACTCTGAACCGTATAGTTTAGCCTCTTTTTTGATCTATGACAGTAATTCTATTGCAGAGCTTGATAAAAACTCAGTTATCTGCCATGATGATAATTCTTACCTTGATTTTTTCGAAATGGATAGTTTCCTGCCTATGAACTGGGTTTATAATGCAGAATATATTTTAAAGAATATCAAAAGCACAGATGTTTTTTTTAATGTTGATAATGTTGATCTTTTAGAAAAATTCAAGTTGTCAACCTTGATAGTTCTTGAAGGGCTTATTCAGTCTATGAGTGGTAATCCTAAAGGATATGTTGAGAAATTATATCAGGCTCAGAGAATCAACCCTGAGAATCAGGAGATCCCTTTTTTAATCAAGCTTGAATCAATGAAGAAATAATTTAAAGGGTATATATTTCTCAATTGGACACAGTGTATTAAAAAAATATAAAAACCATAAAAAAAACCCGGCAATTGTCGGGTTTTTTTTGAATTCTAGGCAAGTCTAAAATTAAGAGATCTTAGAAACTTTAGTAGCCTGTAATCCTTTTGGTCCTTTCTCAACTTCGAATTGAACTTTGTCGCCTTCGTCCAATGATTTGTAACCTGTACCTTCGATAGCATTGTGGTGTACAAATACGTCTTCGCCTTCTTCTCTTTCGATAAAGCCAAAGCCCTTAGCATTGTTGAACCATTTAACTGTTCCTTGTTCCATTGAAACAATCCTATTATAAATTTACCGGTTATGTACCTCTTTTTTTCAGCATAATTCAAAAGGATCATAACGATTACTTTTGTCTTATTATTGCAGCCCAAGATCATTTAACAACTCAAGCAGCAACAGCGAGAAAACAGTGTACAACGATTTACGATTCGAATATAATCAACTAATTTTGGAAAAGCAACAAGAATATTCATTATTAAGTTTTAACTACTTGGGAAGATACAAAAAAAGGACTCTATCAGAGCCCTTTTCTTTTGAAAAATAATATTTTATTTTTTAGTTACCTTTGTTTTTCCCTCAAATACCATCAGATCAGCCATTCTATGCGCAAACTTTACGGGATCTTTTAAAGGAGCTCCCTCAGCAAGAACAGCCTGATCATACAAGAGTTCAGAATATTCACCAAGTTTAGTATCTTTTTTATCATTATCGTAAATTGACTGCATTACTTCCAAGATAGGATGATTCGGGTTCAGTTCCAATATCCTTTTTGATCTAGGTATTTCCTGATTCATTGACTTAAATATTTTTTCCATATGAGGTGAAATGTCATTTTCATCAGAGACAAGACAGACAGCACTGGATGTTAACCTGGATGAAATTCTTACTTCTTTTATATCATCTTTCAAAGCATCCTTTATACTGTCAAGTAAAGAACCGTACTTTTTCTTGTCAGATTCTTTTTTCTTTTTATTTTCCTCTTTTTCCTTTTCATCAGATAGATCAACTTCACCCTTGCCAACAGATTTTAATTTCTTTTCCTTATATTCAGTCAGCCCGTTGACAATAAATTCATCAATAGGGTCAGTAAAGAAAAGTACTTCATAATCTTTCTGTTTGAATTTTTCGAGATGAGGTGAATTTTCCAGTGATTTCCTGCTTTCCCCGGTTATGTAATAAATCTCGGTTTGATTTTCAGGCATTCTTTCAACATATTCTGCAAAAGATGTTACTTTACCCTCTTCAGTTTTAGTAGATTCGAACAGGATCAGATCAGTCAACTTGTCCTTGTTCTCAAAATCAGTATAAATACCTTCCTTAAGAACTTTTCCAAATTCTGTATAGAATTCAATATATTTTTCAGTATCTTTTTCTTTCATTTTCTTTAAAGTTTCAAGGATCTTCTTTACAAGGTTCTTCTGGATCTTGTCTAAAGTTTTATCTTCCTGAAGAATTTCTCTGGAAACGTTTAACGGAAGGTCAGCAGAATCTACAACTCCTTTTACAAATCTCATATATTCAGGTAATAAATGCTTGTTGTCATCCATAATGAATACATTTCTTACATAAAGACTTACTCCGATCTTAGCTTCTCTCATGAAAAGGTCATAAGGTGCTTTTTTGGGAAGATAAAGTAAAGCTTTATAGGATAAAATTCCTTCAACGTTCAAATGTATTCTTTCCAATGGTTCATCGTAATCATGGGAGATATGCCTGTAAAACTCGTTGTATTCTTCTTTTTTTACATCTTTCTTTGCTTTTTGCCATATTGCTTTCTGGGAGTTGATAGTTTCATCTTTATATGTGGTTACTGCTTCAGCACCTTCGATCTCTTTACCATCTTTATCTTTAGGTTTTTCCTCTCTTTCGATCGTCATTTGAATAGGGTAAGTGATATAGTCAGAATACTTTTTAACTATATCCTTTATCTTCCATTCGGAAGCAAAATCAACATCTTCCTTATTAAGATATAGAGTGATCTCAGTTCCTCTTTCTGTCCTGTCAGATGTATCTATCGTGAATTTTTCTTTTCCGTCAGATTCCCATCTTACAGGTTCATTACCTTTTCCGGCTTTTCTTGTGTTTATAACGATCTTCTCAGAGACTATGAATGCAGAATAGAATCCTACACCGAATTGTCCGATCAGCTCCGCCTGCTTATCCTCACTTTCCTTCATCTCTTTTAATTTGTTGAAAAACTCTTTCGTTCCTGATTTTGCTATAGTTCCGATATTGTCTATCAATTCTTCCTTTGTCATACCGATACCGGTATCAGTGATAGTTATAGTACCGGCATCCTTATTGAAGTCTATCTTGATCTTAAGATCATCATTTCCTTCAAGCAGTTTTTTATCTTTCAAACCCTCTAAGCGGATCTTATCAAGCGCGTCAGATGCGTTTGAAACAAGCTCTCTTATAAATATCTCTTTATTAGAGTAGAGAGAATGAGTTACAAGTTCTAAAAGTTGACTTACTTCGGTCTTGAATTTCATTGTGCTTTTTGACATTGTTGCTCCTTTATATTATTTAATTATTTTCAATGTTTATCCTTCTGCAAATATAATGCCATAACATTTCAGGCATGAATTGTTTTTTATTATGTCAAAGTGGAGGAGAGATTGTCAGGGATGTGGCAGATGTACGGTGTTATTTAATAAACATATTATTTTAATTGACATCAAAGTTTAATAAAAGTAATTTTAAATAAACCTTAATAACAGGAATTTGTAATTATGCTTTATAACTCTAGATTTTTTATAATATTTGTATTCGTTGCCTTTTTCATATATTTTACGATCAATGGTATTTTTATCATTAAAGATAAGTATTATAAAAGTCGAACCAGAGCAAGAGAGTATATTAGTGGTTGGGAGGCTGTGAAAAAAGGAATAACGTTTCTGATTTATGGCTTTATTAATCTTGTAATTATATTTCTCTGGTATTTTTTTGCATAAATTACTGTTTAAATTAAAATACAATGCTAAAGCATTCGGACCCATAGATGATAAAGTCAGTTACATTTTGCCAATGTTGTGGAAGTTTGCACAACGTGTGGCAAAACGACGTACTTCTTTTTGCTGTCTAGTTCGTGCCCGGTTAAAACGGCAAAACGTCGTACTTCGTTTTTTTTTCCTGTACTTCCAAGTGACCTAATGGGCTTTTAATTTTCTCCATCCCTTTCTTTGTTATATGAGTGTATATCTCTGTCGTTTTTCAACTTCAGTTATTGATTGAAATATTCTCTTACTTTTTTCATATTATTCCATAATACTATTTCATGAAAATATTAGTATATATAACTACTTATGTTTACGCAACTAAATTTCTCAATTTGATTCTTGAAAAGATTAATTGTATATTATACTTTGGAATTCAAAGTAAATGGAGATATTCATGAATGAGCATGAAAAGCAATCTATAGATCATATAAAAGATATAATGGAGAGGTCATCGACTTTTATTTCATTAAGCGGTCTGTCAGGTGTCGTTTCCGGGATCCTGGCTATCATAGGAGTTTTTGTATTATACACTACATTCGATTCTCTGTTTCTAACAGAAGAAATGCTTTTGTCTCTTGAAAGAGAAAGAACTTTCTTGAAAAATCTGTCAATTGTTTTTATAACGATATTTTTATTATCTGTGATATTTGCTTTCATAATGAGTTATGTAAAAGCAAAGAGAACAAAGGACAGTATCTTTAACAGCAGTTCAAAAAGATTTGCATTCAATCTTTTCATTCCGGTACTTGCAGCAGTTTTCGTAATTATATCTTTAATTCAGAATCAGACATTCTGGCTAATTATACCAGCGACACTGATATTCTACGGGTTGGCATTATTAAGTGCCGGGAGATATTCAAGACCGGAGATTTTACATCTGGGAATAGGATGTTTATTATCGGGAATATTATCCATGTATTTCGTAGAATTCAGTTTTATTCTGTGGGGGATAGGGTTTGGTATCCTGAATATTCTCACAGGTATATCAATGTATATCAAATATGACCGAAAAGTAAAATAATGAAAGATATAATTTCACAGATAAATAAGATCTTCGAAAATAAGGTCAGGCTTGGTATAATGTCTGCACTTATGGTCAATGAAAAAATAGATTTTAAAGAGTTAAAATCACTTTTGGATATTACTGACGGGAATCTATCCAGTAATGCTTCTGTCCTGGAAAAAGAGAAGTATATTAAGATAAAAAAGAAATTTGTCGGTAAGAAAACTTCAACTATTTATTCTGCAACTGATGCAGGTAAAATTGCATTCAAAGAACATTTATCAGCACTGGAAAAAATAATCCGGAACATTCAATAATTTTTTTGTGTATAAACTTTGAAACTCAAAGTGCTTTGATTAAAATGAGGTATTTGTATGAATGTTTCTTCAGTGATGAATCTTTTAAAAAAGATCATAATAGTATTTTTTTCAGTAATAAGTTCTTTTATGACGATCTTCTTTCTTTTGTTTTTGATCTATGCGTTTTTAGATAATAAAATTGGATATATATCATGTGAAAAATTTATCGGTTTTTCAATTTTTATTACTGTGATATTTCTTTTTTTTAGATATAAGAAAAATATACAAAAAATCATTAAAAATAATAAATGGAGGTTTCGTATGTCATTTACAGAAAATGAAAATTTTACTGAGAACAGTAAATCCGCAAAAAATGAAAATCCCGATACTCAACTCAGGTATGATATGTCAAGAACAAAGATCAGATATAGAACTGATCAAACGATCGTTAAAGTTTTTCTGATAATAATTCTGGCAGTACTTCTTCTTATACCTGGTAGCTTTATTAAAAACATGGTTCATGAACGGACTTTTACCAGGTTTAATGCATTCAATGAAGTATCCGGTCAGTGGGGTAAAGATCAGACAGTGAACGGACCTGTATTATATGTTCCGGTAGAATATGAAAGAACAGTTCATAAAAAAGTACCTGTTGAGAATCCTAAAGAAGGTGAAAAGGATTATAAACTGGTAGAGGATAAGGAGACTTATATTGAATATATGCATATTCTTCCTGAAAAAATAAATGTTGAAGGTCGATTATATCCTGAGATAAGGTATAAAAGTATTTATAAATTCCTTTTATACAGGGCTGATCTGAAAGTTAACGGGGAGTTTTTTCTTAAAGCAGATAAAGAATATACAAAATCAGGTAAGATCATCTGGGAGAAGGCTGTAATGGAAGTAGGTTTCTCAGACATGAAAAGTATAAATGAAATAGTTAAGATCAGAGTGAGTGAAGATATCCTTTTGTTCGACAAAGGACTAAATAATAATGATTTCTATGACCATGGACTTTCCTGTGAAATAGATCTGAAAGAAAAACAGGGGATACAAATTCCGTTTTCCTATGATCTTAATCTGAACGGCAGTGGAGATCTGCATGTCACTCCAATAGGAAAAGATACTTCAGTTAAACTTTCATCAGAAAATCCCGACCCTAATTTCACAGGTAATTTTCTACCCGTTAAAAGAAAAATTGAAGACTCAGGATTTACAGCAGAATGGAATGTTATGCATCTGAACAGGGATTATCCCCAAGTATGCCTGGAAGAATTTCCGAAAAATAAACTTAAAGCTTCAGCATTCGGTGTAAGAATAATGATACCTGTCGATGATTACAGAAAGATATCCAGAGCTGTAAAATATCTGCTTATGTTCGTTTCATTAACGTTTCTGGTGTTCTTTATAACTGAGGCAGTTACAAAAAAGAAAATCCATCCGATGCAGTATATCCTAGCAGGAATGGCAATAGTAGTATTTTTTATTCTTCTGCTATCAATTTCAGAGCATATGTGTTTTATAAATGCATATTTAATTTCCTCCGGTGCAACGATAATTATGATAGCGATGTATTCATACACTATGCTAAAGAGTGGTAAGTTTACCGCTGTGATCACTTCTGCTCTAACTGTTCTTTACACTTTTTTATTGATACTCCTGCAGAACCAGGATTATTCACTGCTTTTCGGCAGTATAGGTCTTTTCATAGCTCTTGCTCTGACAATGTATGCAACAAGAAATGTTAACTGGTACAATATCAAATATTCAAACGAAAATGAGAAAATACAAAATGAAGATAATTAAACTCTTACATCTTAAAACTGTAAGTCATGATAATTCTGAAGAGTATCTGGTTTTTGAGGGTGGAAAAGCTGTCGGAACTGTTATAGTATCAGGTATTGAAATAAAAAGAATAGGATTTATTGAAAGTGTAGATGAGAAATATATACTTGAAAAAATTTTAAGGATACTTGAGAGAAAAGCATCTAAACTGAACGTGATCAAATTCTTTATATACTCAGATACAAAACATACTCCGTATTTCGAGAAACTTGGTTTTATTAAGCGTAAAGTCTTCTTTGACTCTGAACAGCATAAATATTTTAAGATGTTCAAGATAGTGTAACCTACACTTTAAATAAAATTGAACTTAAGTTTGATTTTAGCTGTTCATCTTCGTAATTTCCTGCAAAGAACAAAGGAGTTGTAAATGACAGGCCCAGAGATATTTCCAATTATAATAGTTCCTGTACTTATCTGTCTTGCAAGAATAGTCGATGTTTCTATAGGAACTATAAAAATTATTTTTATAGCTAAGGGATACAGATTCATTGCTCCAATCTTAGCTTTCTTTGAGATAATTATTTGGCTTGCTGCAATAAGTCAGGTAATGAAAAATCTTGATAATATGGCTAACGTGATTGCTTATGCGCTCGGATTTGCACTTGGTAATTATGTCGGTATGGTTATTGAGGGCAAAATAGCTCTGGGTATGGTCGTTGTTAGAATAATAACCAGAACAGTAGGTCAGGATCTAATGGATCATATGATTAAAGAAAATTATGGAGTAACTGTTATGAATGCGGAAGGCTCTACAGGTCCTGTTCATGTTATTTTCACTGTTATTAAAAGACTTGATATTGGAAAAGTAGTTTCAATAATAAAAGAACATAATCCGAATGCGTTCTATTCAATTGAAGACATAAGATATGTGAGTGAAGGAGTCTTCCCTCAAAGCAGATCAAGATTCGGGAGTTTTGTAAGATTAAAGAAAGGTAAATAAGGAGTAATTTTGAAAATAGAATCTAAGCAGTTATTAATAGGTTTATTGTTAGTGATTTTATCAGCACTAGTTTACACGATACATTATTTTATATTCAGAGATGCTCATCATATTTTTATGTATCTGATAGGTGATATAGCTTTTGTATTTCTGGAAGTTCTTATTGTTACTCTTATAATTGAAAGAGTATTGCATAACCGAGAAAAAAAGAAGAAAATGAAAAAACTTAATATGGTTATCGGAGCTTTCTTCAGTGAGATAGGAACTAATATTCTTGCGATATTTGCAAAAATAGATAAGCATTTACTTGATAATATTGTTTTTTTTCAAGAGCATTCTAAACCTGATAAGTTCAATGAATTTGTTAAGAAATTGAAGGAGAATGAATTTATAGTTGATATTGAAAAAATGAATTGGGATGTTGTGAAGAAATTTCTTTCCGAGAAAAGAGATTTTATGTTGAGATTACTTGAAAATCCAAGCTTGCTTGAGCATGAGAAATTTACTGATGTTCTATGGGCAACTTTTCATTTGACCGAGGAGTTAGAATCAAGAGATTCTTTAGAGGGGCTTCCGAAAGAGGATTATATGCATCTTGCTGGCGATGTTCATAGAGTTTATAGTAGTTTAGCTCCTCAATGGATCGCATATATGAAACATCTAAAAGTTACTTATCCACATCTATTTTCATTGGCATTGAGAATAAATCCATTTGATCCGGATTCGTCTGCGATCGTGAAGGAATAAAAGAGGTTCTGAAGCTATTTACTTTTTATATGTTTAAAATACTTTTATATTTTTTAGCAGTAACGGAGTGAAATATGAATATACTGATAATCAATGCAAATCCGGATAAGAACAGTTTTTGTGCTGCTATTGCTGAAAGTTATAAAGAAGGTGCTGATACATCTGATTCAAATGTAAATTTAATTCATTTGATAGATCTTGAATTCGATCCTATATTAAGGTATGGTTACAAGAAACGAATGGAGCTTGAACCTGATCTTTTGAAAGTACAAGAGCAAATTACCAAAACTGATCATATTGTATTAGTTTTTCCTACATGGTGGAGTACTTTTCCTGCTCTGCTTAAAGGATTTATTGACAGAGTGATATTACCACATTTTGCTTTTAAATACAAAAAAGGTTCTCCATTACCGGAAAAATTTTTAAAAGGAAAATCAGCAAGATTGATAACTACAATGGACGGGCCTTCTATTTATTATAAATGGTACATGAGAAGTCCGGGTTTACGCTCTATAAAAAAAGGTGTGTTTGAATTCTGCGGGATCAAACCGGTTAAGACAACAATATTCTCTTCTTTAAAATCAACTGATAATGCTAAAAGAGAAAAAATATTGGAAAATGTAAGGATGATGGGTGAAATGTTAAAATAATTTAGAACATAAATCCGATTCCGATACCGGCTCCTACCTTTGTAGTTCTTTCAAGCTCAGGATACGCATAAACACCATTTACATATGTTTTAAGATTATCCTCGAAGAATTTATATCCCAGGTCAATGTTAATAACGAGCTTCTTATAGTAAAATTCAAAACCTAATCCCACACCAATATTATATGAGTGATTTATGACCTGGGTCTCATCAGTTAAAGTTGAAGTGTCATCATCAAAATAATAGTAACCACCAGCCAGAATATAAGATCTCATATTCCCGCCACTGTAAATATATCTCTGTATCTCAAGTCCGATGTCGTAATTTATAATAGTTCTTTGCTCATTTTCTTTGGATAGTTCGTAGTAGTATACAATTCCCATACCCTGCAATCTATAATTTTCGGAAATACTTCTACTGTAATAAATACCATATCCTGAAATATTCGATGCCTTAGTACCTATAAAATTGGAATATTCCTTATAATTAAATTCATCAGCAAAAGACAAACAGGATAGCATTAAAATAGATAATGCTAACACTTCTTTTAAAATATTTACTTTTTGTCTTATCAAGTTTGATTCCGGTTAGAATAAGTATGAGAGTCCGATACCAAGCCCAAGTTGAGTTTTATTCTCAGTTACCGGGATCTCATCCTCCTTACCTTCAGTATTGTCGAACACATATCCAAAATCAAAATTTACCGAAAGAGCTTTTTTGATATAGAATTCAAGGCTGACACCAATTCCTCCAACGATCTTATCCTTAGTAAAATTCTCATCGTAGAAAATTCCGTCTGATTCCTCTTTGTTTTCTTCGTTTGAGAAATAAATTCCTCCAAGAACACTTACTCTCATACCGTCAGTTTTGAAAACATCTCTCTGAAGTTCAAAACCATAATCATACAGAATATTCTTACGATCTTCATAATTTGTACTGTCCTTGTAACCCTTTATGTATTCCGAGTAGTGTATAAGTCCGGTGAATTTGAATGTATAGTTTTCAAAAAATCTTCTTTGAATATTGAGTCCATATCCTGAAATACCTGAGTAACGAATACCAATTGAATTTTTCTTTGTTTCAAGAGGGTTTTGCTTAACTGCAAATACCATATCCTGTTTTACTGGAACGATCTCCTGAGCAAATAAAGAAAGATTTCCCAGTACAAATAACAATATGATAAAATTCTTCATCCCTCACTCCATTTTGATTTAAAGTAATATTCTTTTCTTCGATTTCGTAGTATTTAGAATTATCGTACTAAAAAAATATGATACAAGTTCAGTTGAAAAGCAAGAAATTAATTCTTTCCGTTCGTTCCGTTCATATACATCCCGGTCATTTCACGGTCTTTCATCTGGGTTGTCCAAAGTTCATGATAAAGACCTTTTTTCTCAACAAGGTCATGATGATTTCCTGACTCAACTATTTTACCATCATCAAAAACAAGAATTTTATCAACATTTACAATTGTAGTTAATCTATGTGCAATTATAACAGTTGTTCGGTCTTTCATGATCTTATCAATAGCAGCTTGAATTATATTCTCACTGATAGAATCTATTGATGCAGTAGCCTCATCAAGGATAAGAACTTTAGGATTCTTTAATAGAGCTCTGGCAATAGACAGTCTCTGTCTCTGTCCGCCTGAAAGTTTCAATCCTCTTTCTCCGACGACTGTTTCATATCCTTCCGGAAGGTCATGGATAAAATCATATATATTAGCATCGTGACAGGCTTTATCTACTTCCTCTATCGTAGCATCAAGTTTTGAATACTTAAGATTGTTGAGTATAGTATCATTAAAAAGCAGTGCATCCTGGAAAACAATTGAAATATTCTCTCTATAATTGTCCAGATCGATATCCTTAAGATCGTGTCCATTGAATTTTATACTGCCACTTTCTGGGTCATAAAATCTGAGGAGAAGATTAACGATCGTTGATTTACCTGCACCGCTATGTCCTACAAGGGCTATGGATTTTCCGTCATCAATGTCAAAACTTACGTCTTTTAAAGCTATCTGATCTTTACCTTTTTCATATCTGAAAATGACTTTCTCAAAGCTTAGTCGGCCTTTAGGATTCTCTAATTTAATAGGATTTTTAGATGTGGTCAATTCATTTGGAGATTCGATATATTCATATATCCTGTCAATAGATACAAAAGCACCGATAACATATATTATGGTTCCGCTTAGACCGAATATAGGTTCGAAAAGATTTTTTACGAGCATAATGAAAGCTACCAGAATACCCAGAGTGATCTCACCTGAAGATATTAGTCTTAATCCGTAAAGTATAATTACAAGGTAGAATGCATGCCAGAAAATTGTAGCAACGACTTCGAACATTCGGTTTGTAATTCCAAGTTTTATATTGTCCTTTATATATTCACGGCTTTTTGAGGTGTGTCTTGATGCTTCATAATTCTCATTACCAAATGCCATTACGATCTTAATATTAGAAAGAACTTCCTGAAGATAGCCTAATAAACGACCCCATTTCTCAGATACCCTCTTTCTGTATTTTTTGAAGTAGTTCATTATAATACTTACAAAAATATACTGAAACCCTACTAAGATCAATATTGCCAGGGTAATTTTCCAACTGAGGTAAAACAGCATTCCAAGTGAAAATGCTATCTGAAGAACTGTATTAAGAAGGTCAAAAAAAGCATCTGATGCTAAATAGGATACAGATCCAACATCATTGTTCATTCTTGAAGTAATTTCACCAGAAACCCTTTTTGAATAGAAAACAGGAGTTTGTATCAGCAAAGAATTGAATAGTTTCTCTCTAATATCTTTTCTGATATTGTATTGTAAATGCCATCTGATATAGATATGTCCAAGGAACAATCCACTCCTTGTCAGGAACATAAATGCGATCATTCCGAAAAGTACATTTATAGAGTAAATATCTTTGAAAGGGATCACTTCATCAATGCAGTACTGTATGATAAGAGGTGGTAAAATTTCAAGGAACTGACTAATTACATCAAAGCTGCCTAGTCCAAGTATGATCCATTTATATTTCTTCATGAACATATAAAGCTTGGGCATTCTGGTAAGCATCTGCCTGTATGATATATCGTATTTATTATGTTCTTTTTGTTTTTTCATATATCTTTTTTTTCTCACGTTTTAGGGACGTTCGTGGAGAACGTCTTTACGAAAATCCTTCTTACTTGGATGTTCCGTGCTGGCTATTGGATATTCTCTTCTTCATCCTCTTCGTGGTGATTATGAACTTTCAGTTGTTCATCCCACAATCTTTTATATTCGTTACCTTTATCGATAAGTTCTTTATGGGTTCCCACTTCAATTATTCTTCCATCTTTGAAGACGAATATTCTGTCAGCATCTATTACAGTTGAAAGTCTGTGTGCAAT
This sequence comes from Candidatus Delongbacteria bacterium, assembly GCA_016937995.1. Classification (GTDB taxonomy): domain Bacteria; phylum UBA4055; class UBA4055; order UBA4055; family UBA4055; genus WTAK01. The sequence goes on along the minus strand of JAFGVM010000091.1, from coordinate 5,978 downwards.
GATTATTGATGTTGGTCCCTGCATAACTCTGCTCATTGTATCCTGAATCATGCTTTCCGCCTTGCTGTCTAGAGCAGAAGTTGCTTCATCAAAGATAACAATATTAGGGTTTCTCAGGATAAGTCTGCAGATCGATATTCTCTGCTTCTCTCCACCGGAGAAGTTCTTTCCTTTCTCTTCAACTTTTGTATCCAGACCATCAGGTAATTTAGCTACAAGATCATCAAGTAATGACATTTTTACAGCTTCCATGATCTCATCATCAGTGACCTTTCTAGTAGCTCCGTAAGCGAGATTATCTCTTAAAGTTGCAACGAACATATCAGTTTCCTGGAAAACAACACCGATATTTTTTCTAAGTAATCGAAGACTGTAATTTTTTAATGGTTTATTATCGATCAGTATCTCGCCATTTACAGGGTCGTAAAATCTGAAGATCAGATTTGTAATAGTGGATTTACCGGATCCGGATTCACCAACAAAAGCAACTGTTTCGCCTGATTTTATGTGAAAATTGATATCGAATAATATCTGCTTATTATCTTCATAATAAAAATCAACGTTCTCAAATTTGATATCACCGGTGATCTTTGCTTTTTTGATCGGATTATCGATCTCTTTTACTTCCGGTTTTTCATCAAGATATGCCTTTACCCTTTGAATCCCCACTACACTTTCCTGAAAACGGTTCAATGACATGACCATCCTGAATACAGGCCAGATATATTGTATCGAATACATCCACATTGTTATTAATGCACCGATCGAAAGTTTATCTATTGTTATCAAATAGCTGCCCACCCATAGAACGACCAGTGGTGTCATATTTCTCAGAAGCATAGTTACAGCTCTAAGCTGACTCCTTACAGAAGCTACTTTCATTGCCTGGTCGATGATCTTATCCGATTTGAATCCATGGATAGTTTCTTCGTACTTCTTTCTTACGAAGACCTGAATAACCTTTACCAGAGTTACTCTTTCCTGTAAATATCCTATCAGTTTGGATTCTTTTTCACGAGTTAGAATTATATCCTTATGCATCTGCTTTATAGCAAAGAAAACTACAATAGATTGAATTACTATCATTATGAACAATGGTGTTGCAAGAACAGGGTTGATAATGAATATTGCGACAGTAAGAAACAAGAATTTAGAGATATTTGTCACAAAAGAAACTAATTCGTTAGTAAGTATCCCCTGAATAGCTGCAACATCCATATTCAATCGTTCAAGGATCTCCCCACTGTTTCTGTCTGAATAGAATTTTAAAGATAAACTTTGTAAATGTCTAAGTAAGTAATTTCTTATATCAAATGATACCATTGCACCCATGTAAGTCATAATATAACCCACAAGGAAATCAATGAATGCCAATATCATTACAAGTAGAAAGATCATTGCGATCATGAAATTGATCGATTTAAAATCATGATTCGGGAGAAAATCATCAATTATGACCGTGAACGTCATATAAGGCAGAACTGTGCTGATAACATTATAGAACAGTAAAAACAGCAATAATGCAAATATTGATGTCTTGTAAGGTTTTATAAATTTGAATATGTACCAGATGTCTTTCATTTATGTTTTTAATCCAAAAGAATAAATTTTATTTCTAACTTCTAACTTAGTTAAAGTCCGCATATTTTATAATTCTTTCCCACAGAAGTTCAACGATAGGAATATCCCTCTCGGTCATGATTATAGCTTCTCCCGCAACACCTGCGTGAATGAATCTTTTTCTACCTCTATCAAAGAATTCTTTACTTAACACTTCTATCTCAACAGGATACGATATAACGCCATTCTTCTCTGCGGTTTTAAGTCCGATCCTCTTTACTTTACCGTGGATAAAGTCTTTCCCTCTGAACGTGTCAACATTGAAGACAACTTCCTGATCTTTCTTTACTCTGATTATGTCAGCTCCTACAGCGTATCCGATAAAATCTATCTTATCATAAGATACGACATCAGCTATTTGATCTCCCTGGGACAGGAATACATTTAAATGGTTTTCCAGTTTGTCAGCCAATAGTTTTCCGGACATTTTTGCCTTCACAACAAGCATTTCTTTTCTGTTCTTAAGATAATTTAAAGTGTTCTCTTCAAGTTCCAGTTCTTTTTGCTTAAGATTATAATTCAGAAGGGATGATGCGTCTAATTTTTGAAGAATTCTTGTAAGTTCATCAATTTGTATTTTTATAGATCTGCTCTCAAGTTTTGTTTGTTCATAGATCAGTTCCGCTTCTTCATAATCGTCCTTCGAGATGATCTTTTTTTCATAAAGATCTTTTTTGTCTAGGTACGTGTTCTTATAATATGTTTCTTCAACTTTTTTAAGTTCTAACTCTTCTTTGAGTTTTGTGACATCAAAAGAATTAATACTTGTGTCATACTCTTTCAGTTGAAGTATTTCTTCCAGTTCTATCTTGTAAATATTTATTCTGCTTTTGCAGTTCGTGATCTCCATTTCAATATCTTTATTTCTGAGAACAAGTATCGTATCATTTTTTTCGATCTGTTCATTTTCTTCGGCACATATTTTTTCCACAAATCCATTTTCTTCAATAATTACAGGAGATATATTTCTATAAGTAAAAGTTCCAGGTACAATAACTTTTCTATCAATTTTCATAAGAGATAAAAGTACTGTTATAAATATTAAAAAAACTACCATTATAGTGGCTATTGAAAGTGAGTTTTTAACTGTAATTCTCATAATTTATCCATTTTCCATTATCAATTCATCTAGTTTTTCGTACAATTCTTCCTTTGTACCGTTCGTTTCTATAGTATAATCTGCTTTATCAATGTAAACATCATATTTCTTTTGTATTTTAAGTCTGTTCTTCAATGTTTCTAAGTTACTTTTCTCTCTATGTGAAATTCTTTCCAGTAATTTTGTCTCGTCTGCGATCATGAATAATATCTTATCTAAGTATGCGTCTAATCCTATCTCAAATATCACTGCTCCTTCGACCACGATATTTTCATTGTTTTTTATAAGTTCGATCATATCTCTTCTCAGAAATTCAAAGTATATCTCATTAAGCTTGTTGAGTTCAACAGATGAACCAAAGACGATCTCACCCAGAATTTTCCTGTTTATTATTCCGTTCTTAATGATTTGAGGTCCGAAAGTCATTTTTATCCTGTCTAATATCTCAGGATATTTATTATCCAGACTTTTGGCGTATAGATCAAGATCAATAACCTGATAACCTTTATCTGCAAAGTATGATGAAGCTGTACTTTTCCCGCTTCCTGATCTTCCGCAAATACCAATCTTCATTTTTTACTCTCAGCCAGTTATTAACGAAAAGAAAATACACGAATAAGGTTAGAATTACAAGGGTTAGTTGTTTAATTTGTTGTTTTGGTGGAATGAGATGCCTGTTTTTTAGTGCGAGCAACGCGAATATAAGAAAAGCGAGTGCTAATTGCAAGAAAAAAATATTCATAATGAATATTTTTTTGTGGACAGTGATAAGTTGTAAGTTGTAAGTGGTGAGTTAAGTCACATTGAGTTAATCGAAATGTAAGACTTTACTTTATAAAATTTGTTTTGCAAAACTAAAGAAGCACATTATCTTTGGGTTGATAATTAAATTGAATTATAAGGATTAAATATGAAAGCAATAATTTTAGATGGTTTTTCAATTGACCTAGAAAAATATTCAAAAATAGTTTTTGAAGATATGAAAATCGTGATAGATAAAACTTCGGTCAAAAATATTGAAAAGTGCAGAAAAGTAATTGAAGATATAGTTGATCACAGTTATGTGAAATATGGTATAAACACAGGATTTGGAAAGTTCAGTAATGTTGTCATAGATAAGAAAAATACTGTTACATTACAAAAAAATATTATCTTATCTCATGCGGTAGGTGTCGGTGAGCCTTTAAGCTTGGAAATAGCAAAAGGAGTTATGGTTCTTAAGCTGAATAGTTTTCTTCCGGGTAACTCAGGAGTAAGACTGGTAGTGGCTGAAACTCTTGTTCAAATGATAAATAAAAATGTTATTCCATATATTCCGGAGAAAGGTTCAGTTGGAGCATCAGGTGACCTTGCACCTTTGGCTCATATGGCATTGGTTATGACGGGGCAGGGGAAAGCTTTTTATAAAGGTAAGCTTATAAGTGGAAAAAAAGCTATGCAATTAGCTGGTATTCCGGCATTAGAGCTTCAGGAGAAGGAAGGTCTTGCTATTTTAAATGGAACCCAGGTCATGACTGCAATAGCAGCTGTTGGATTGATCCGAATTGAAAACATTCTAAAATGTGCTGACATCTCCGGTGCAATGTCACTTGAGGCATTGATGGGAACTATTTCTGCATTTGATCTTAGGGTTCAGAGTGTCAGACCTCATCCGGGGCAGAAAAAAACAGCGATGAATTTTTTATCTCTACTAAGGGGAAGTAAAATAATCGAATCACATAAAAAGTGTAATAAAGTACAGGATGCATATAGCTTAAGATGTATTCCTCAGGTCCATGGTGCGATCAAAGATACGTATGCTCACGTTAAGACTGTTGTTCTTACGGAGATGAACTCTATAACTGATAATCCATTAGTATTTGAGAAGGATCAGGATGTTATCTCAGGCGGGAATTTCCATGGGGAACCGATAGCATTTGTAATGGATTTTATGTCTATTGCTCTTAGCGAATTGGCAAGTATCAGTGAAAGAAGGATCGAATATATGCTTGATCCGGCTACGAACGACGGTTTACCTGCTTTTCTTGTTTCTAAAGGGGGATTGAATTCAGGTCACATGATGACACAAGTAACAGCTGCTTCTCTGGTGAGTGAGAATAAAGTTCTTTCACATCCTGCTTCTGTTGATTCGATACCAACTTCTTCTAATAAAGAAGATCATGTAAGTATGGGTACTCATGCTGCCAGAAAAATGCTTACGATACTTGAAAATACTACCAATGTGATTTCAATTGAATTACTTTGTGCTGCTCAGGCTCTTGATTATAGAGATCCTTCTCAATCAGCTAAAGCTATAAAGAGTGTTTATGACACGATCAGAAAAAGCATCTCATTCATGAAGAAAGATAGACTTATCCATAACGATATTGTTAAATTGGTAAAACTTGTAAAAGAATATAAGATTGTTGAAGCTGCAGAAAAGGTTTCAAAAGAGCTTTTCTATTAATCTGATGTTCCCTAAATACCTTTCTTTATTTTATATATTTTTTCAGGTTAAATTAACAAAAAGAGAATAGGGGATATAGTTTAAATTTATAAGGATTAGTTGTTTGAGATTAATGGATAAGTTTACGATAATGCTAAAGCATTCGGACCAATAGATGATAACGACAGTGCCATTTTGCCAAAGTTGTGTAAGTTTGGACAACGGTCATGGAAAAAAGTTCACAAGATAAAACATCACACGGGTCAAGTCATTTTGCCAATGTTGTAGGATAGTAGTAATCAGTCACCTGTCAGGTTTATTGAGCTCACCAATTTTACCGATCTCCGAGCAAATCAGGCTAAGTTTCTAATAATCAGTTCTTTGTTTCACCATCCATCGGTTGGAGAATTATATCTCTCGTACCGGTGGTTCGAGAAATGTAATCATATTAATTTGATATTTCAATGCACAAGTGTTAAATTTATCCGAGAAAAAAAAGTATTCTTTAAGGATTCTGAAATGACTGCAAAAAAAAGTAAAATAATCTCATCTGACTACGAGTCAACTTTGAGTACGATAATCAAAAGGATCAATAAAGCTAGACTGTCGATGCTAAAGAAGGTTAACAAAGAAACCGTATTGCTGTATTGGTTTATAGGTAATACTGTAAGCGATAAGATTAAAAGTGAATCATGGGGAGATTCTACAGTCGAAAGATTATCAAAAGACCTTCAGATTAATTTCCCTGGAGTTCGTGGTTTTTCACCAAGGAATATTTGGAGAATGAAATCATTCTATGAAACATATTCCGGCAATGAAATTATGCCACCACCG
>JAFGVM010000090.1 GCA_016937995.1 Candidatus Delongbacteria bacterium | reverse complement strand
TGGTTAAGAACATTAAGTTACAGGTTTGATTATGCGTAAAATTGCGATTTTATCTTCAAAGGGCGGCACCGGAAAGACCACTACTTCGATCAATCTTGCTCACGGGTTAGCGTTGATGGGAAGAAGTGTTCTCCTTATTGACAGCGATCCTCAAAACACGATCGGGATCGTGTTCAACGTCAATCCGGAAAAAACTCTGTGCGATCTTTTACTTAAAAGGAGAGCATCAATAGTCAAAGTCCGGGAAAAACTTCATGTTATCACTTCAGGCGGTAAATATCTTGTCGATACAGAAGTAAAAATGACGAAGACATGGGGTAAGGAATATAAGCTCAAAAAGAATCTTTCACATCTTGAAGGTGTGGATTATGTGATCGTCGACTGTGCGCCGTCTATTAATCTTATCAATGTAAATGTTCTGACTTACTGCGATGAAGTAGTTATACCCATATCGATGGATTTTCTTTCTCAGATCGGAGCTAATCAGATCCTGGGCATGATTGACAGCGTCAGCAAATCGTATAATAAAAACCTTGATATTCTGGGTGTGCTGCCTGTTTACTACAACGAAAAAAGAAAGATATCTCTCGAAACGGTCGCGATTCTAAAGGACTTCTTTAGAGAGAAACTGTTTAACACCTACATCAGAGAAGATGTCAGCCTTAAAGAAGCACCGAGCTTTATGAAAACTATATTTGAGTATGCACCGGATTCATGGGGCGCTCAAGATTATTTCAAGCTCGCAAATGAAGTTGACAGCAGATAATCAGTTCTTGGGATAAAGAATTATGGCAAACGATCCGAGCAGAGAATCAAAGAGTATAGGAAGGAACATTTTCGCAGAAAATCAGTCTGATTTTTTTAAGAATAAGACTGATAAAAAATCACAGGAAACACCGAAGAAAAGTGACGCGTCTCCAAAGAGCATAGGAAGAAATATTTTTTCTGAAGTCCCCAACGCACAGGTGCCGCCTTCGAGACCTGCGGATATTGGAGAGGACCTTAAAATAATCGAAAAGACTTCAAAGGATACCAGTTCAGATAAAAGTCCCTCTGTTTCCGCATCTGCAAAAAAAAGCAGGGTTAATGCGCTTCATATAACAAAAGATAATGTGGTCTTTGCTCAAACTGAGTTTGACGGAATAAATTACAGGCTTACTAATCTGCAGGTCATCCCGATTGAGCCTCCACAGATCACAGAGGATAACGTTTTTAAGGATAAAAAAGATCCGGATCAGGTAATAAAAGAGCAGCAGATCGATGCGATCGATAAAGTTTTTGTAAGGGCTGGCGTCGCTAAAAACGATCCTCTCATAGTAACGTCGCTGAACGGTACGAACGTTATTGTTAAACAGCTATATGTCCAGAATACGCCCGTGGAGAATATTGAGAAAGAACTTCCTTCTATAGTAAAATCCCCTTTTGACGTCATGAGCCGTTATGAATACATACTTTTAAATTCTGACGGAATGAATCATGATATCCTCGCAGCTGTCTCTGACGGGAGCACGTTCTTTTCTGTTCAGGGAATGTTAACGCTTACGGGAGTGGAGTGTAAAATACTTGATATTGACAAAATAGCGATAGTAAACCTGTATAATGAATCTGTAAGACCGCCGAAAGGTACAGTATCCTGCGTTATTGACATAGGAATGGACTTTTCTCACATAATGATAATACCAAGCGGCAGTGAAGAGCTTTACATCAGAAATATTGATTTTACCTATAATGTCTTCAAAAAAACACTTCAGAGAAACAGAGATATTTCTCCTGCAGAAACTGAAGAAATGATAAGGAACAGGAATTTTTACGATTACATAACCAGTGCATTCGAACAGGAAACAACAGAAAATCTGAATCAGCATTTTTCAGTAAAAAAGTATGTCAGGATGCAGCTGCTCAGAGAGCTTCAGAAGACCTTTCAGTACTATGCGCAGCAGAACCAGAACAAAATTCCTTCAAAGATATACATTACAGGCAAGGCTCTGGAGATGAATAAATTCGCCCAGTTCATCAACAAGAACACTGATATACCCTGCGAAAATCTTGATGTTGCCGGATTCTTCAGGGGTGATTCAAGTGTTTTGGATTATGCCAAGGAAAAAGAAAGTGTTGCATATGTAGCTATCGGTCTGGCTTTGAGATATGAATAAATTCAGGATTATGGATAAAAATGTACAAATTTAATTTTCTAAACAAGATCAATCAGGAAAAGTATGAAGCCAGGAAAAGAGACAACTTCATAAGGCTGCTGTTTATATGCTTCAGCTCAGTAATGCTTCTTCTTCTTGGGTTGTTATATCTGTTTGGTCTAAGTGTCAACACTGATAACAGACTTGCAAAAGAAGCAAATGAGGAGATTAACAGCAGGATAAAGGAACTTAGATCAAAAGATTATTTTAATTACCGGCTTTCTCAGAATATGTATAATTCCATGACAAAAAGAAAAAAGATTTCTGATGTTTTTCAGGAATTCGAATCCTCAATGGATTCAACAGTTATTTTAAACAATTTTCAGTATGAAGAGAATTTTATTGAAATTACTTTTATCTCAAGAAGTTCTAATGTTAAATCACAACTCATGTCTTGGATAATTACTTTCAAGGATAGAGTGGAAGGTAAACTTATAAGCTACGGAATTTGCGATAAAAACAATCTGACATTAGTTAAAGGACCCGATATCAGAAAACAGTTTGAAGAGTTCACATATTGGTCTTTTGTTTTCAATCTGAAAATCCCAGATAGAGTCAATAACTTGGCAAAAGGTAAATAGAAATGCAGAAAAACATTATTTATATCATAGTGCCCGTAATTCTGTTAGTGCTGGGTTTAGTTTACAGATTTTTTTTCCTTGCAGATTCAATAAACGAAACAGCTTCTGTTTCTTCAGAGAATAAAATACTAATGGAAAAATACAACAGGGATGTATTTATTCAAAACAACATTTCAAACATTAAGGCAAAATATGAAATTAATAAGAGAGGATCAAGCTCATACGGGGATATAATAGTTGAGCTATTGGGCGTTGTAGAGAATATGCTGAAAGACTCAAAGATTACTTATGAGGCAAATAGGATAAATCAGGACCCGAATGAAATAAATGATCCAAAATCAGGAACGGCAACTTTTATTATAATAATGAGTTTTGAGACTGGTTACGACCAGATGAGAGATTTTATTAACAGAATTGAAAAAAGTGATCATGTGATAAATATTGCTGCGTTAAGAATTAATAGAAACAAGGTTTCTGCACCAAAAAATATGGATACATTAGAAAAAGACGATTTTGATGAATTCAATGTAAAAAGTACTATTCAGTGTGATATACGACTTGAATTCGTGAAATTCTTATAATAAGGTGGGAATTTTTAAATGAAGAATTTTTCAAAGCAGCAAATATCTATAATAATAATCTCCTCAATCTGTGTTCTGATCATGGCATACCTTTTGATTACGATAAAACAAGATACTGATTCTTCAAGAATTTCTGAGATATATAAATTAAGTAAGGACAGCGTGCTTATAACTGACACTATAATAACAAAATTTTCAAAAGCTGAAGCTCAAAAAATAAGAGATATATTCAATTTCAAGATTATTGAGAAAAAAAAGATCGATGTTGTACATGAAACTGACAATACTCCTCAGATACAGTATTCGTGGATAAATACAAACGAACTTGAGTTATATACAAGGGATGTAGTTTCATTCTCACTTTTTTTTGACGGCAAGGCAAGATTCAGCATTAACGGCAAAACACAGGAGTTTAAGGTTGGAGATAAGATTGCTATCGGAAAAAAGATACAGAAACAGGTAGTCTCAGGAACCAACCAGTCAACAGGCAACACCAGAACCGGAAGTGAGTATCTGGGTGACATATTATCAATAACTGAACGATCTGTTTATGTAAATACTGAGGATAAGAACAGGGTCGTAAGATTTCGACCGGGCATTGACGGAGACTATTATGCAAGAAATCTTATGGAAGCTACTTCAGGCCAGGAAAATCAGGATACTCCTCAGGGAGGTGATGTGCCGGGCAGAAGAATACCAAGGCCGGGAAGATAATCAACCAAGCTATTTTATTGAAATAAGAATACTAAATTATTCAGGAGGGTGTATAAATGAAAAGGATTATGGTATTGATAACGACCGTCTTTACAGGGCTTGTCTTCAGCTCTCAGCTTCTCTTTGACACTACATCGGACAATTTCAAAACTCCGATTTCACTTACTGCTCTGGATCAGTCAGTAGCCCAGGTGCTGGATGCTCTTGCCGAGAGAGCCGGTGTTAACCTTGTACAGAGTGAAGAAACGATCGGGAAAAAGGTTACTTTAACTTTGAACGAGATCCCTATTAAAGATGCTTTGGATCTTGTGGTGAGGGCAACAGACCTTAGTTATCAGATAATAGATAACTCGATTATTGTTGCTACGCAAAAGAAGATAGACAGAGAGATAGGTCTGAACACTTCTGTTTTCGATCTTCAGTACGCAGATGCCAAGACCGCTAAATCCATGCTCGCAGATATATCGAAAATGGTTCAGATCGATGAACTGGGCAACAGACTGATATATCAGGCTAGTCCGAAGGTGGCAAAGGAGATAGAAAAAGTACTTGTCAGGATCGACAGACCACTTCAGCAGGTCTTATTTAAAGCAAGAATAAAAGAAGTCGGTAACGATGTTTCAGCAAGATACGGAATTGAATGGGAAAAGATAAATAATTACACGACTACTTTGAGGGAAGGAGCTTATCAGGATTGGGGGACCTGGTCTGGAAACTATACAGACGGATGGACTTTTACTTATGATAACACATCTTTCCCAGTAAGAAATATCGGGGGTGATTATTCGGATGATGTAACTTTTATGGATAATTCACCTTTTCATGAAACTTCCAGCGGACTTAATACAGTATGGCACAGAGTGATCGGTCAGGAATATATTTTGAGCCTTGATTTTGCGAACAGAGATAATGATGCTCTTGTGCTTGCTGAACCTGAAATTGCTACTTTGAACAACAAAGAGGCTTATGTTCATATTGGCGATATTGTTCCTTATACAATAACAACAGTTACCCAGGGAACTTCAACTCAGTCAGTTCAGAAAGAAGAAGTAGGTGTTAAACTTAAAGTTAAACCTATCATCAATGAAGAGAATGACATAACTGTAAGACTTGAAGCAGAAGTATCTTCCATTTTCGGATGGGTGGGACCGAATTCAGAGATACCATGGGTCAAAACAAGAAAGGCAGATACAACAGTAAGGGTTCGTGACGGACAGACAATCAGGATAGGCGGTATGCTTCTTGAAGACGAGACATTCACTGTGAACAAACTTCCTCTTCTTGGAGATATTCCTTTCCTGGGATATATTTTCCAGCATCAGGTTAAAACGAAGAAAACTACTAATCTGATAATTGAGATAACGCCTTACATAATGATCGACGGAGAGGTTGTTCTTGACGAAGATGAGCTTTTTGATTAATAAAATAAGTAATATTTGTCATTTTGGAAGAAGCAGGTTGATCCTGCTTCTTTCATTTATCATATTGATATCAGGATGTTCATCGTCTAAAAATATGACTCTATTCTACACCGGGAATTATAATGGTATAATCGAAGGCTGCCGTTGCCCAAAGGAACCTGAAGGGAATATTCTTAATCACGTCACATTTTATAAAGACAGCATCATTAATTTTAAGAACAGCATCTATGTTTGCACAGGTAATATTTTTTCCTATAATTTCGGAGACAGACAAAACAGGATAATTCTCGAGATAATCGGGGATCTGGGATATGATTACATTGCTGCAGGAAGGAACGAGACAGGTTTTTACAGAAGACTTGATAAAAACACTGCTGCGTCATTTAATGTAGATGATGTTCCAGATCATAAGCTCTTTCAACGAAACGGACTGACGCTAGCGGTTACGTCAATAACGGATCCGTTATATTCAAAATACTCCTCTGATTCAGGCATTTCTGATATCTCGTTTGAAAAATTGAATATTCTGGCTGATTCGATCAAAGCTGAAGCAGATGTTTTTATAGTCATATCCAATCTGGAAAGTTCGGCTGAGAAAAAAATATTCAATAGTGTTAAAGCTATTGATATAATGATATCGAATACAAACACGAAAAATGAAATGATCAGGTTCGGCAAAAGACTTTATCTAAGCCACGGCAGCAGTGCGGAGCAAATCGGCAGGCTTGATATCAGTAAAACTGCAGACGGGGTCGGATTCAAAAATATGTTTGAAAAAATTACTTCCGTAAAATTCAGTGAAGATGCAGAGTTGAAAGCATACACGGACAGTCTGAAATTGAAATATGGAATAGACAAACCTGATCTCTCACCTGATTATTAGCGTTAAAAATCATAAAATTAAGATTGTTTTTTGCTTATAACTTATTTATTTTCCAACTGCCTTATTAATAATAAAAAAACGGAGTTTTATA
>JAFGVM010000089.1 GCA_016937995.1 Candidatus Delongbacteria bacterium | reverse complement strand
TATGGTAATGAGGTCAGAGATAAATTGACTGATCTTTATTCTGCAGGGAAAAATGCTATCATCTGCGGAGGCAGCGGACTATACATTCAGTCAGCAGTTCATGGATTCTTTGATGATCTCGGAATAGATGATGTTGAGAAGCTTGAGTATCGTAAGGAACTTGAGCAGCTACCGATAGAAGAATGTTATATAATGCTTCAGAAAGCTGATCCTGAATATGCTGAGAAAACTCCTCCGGGACAGAGACAGAGAATTCACAGATCTCTCGAAGTTTTTCATTTTACAGGTAAGAAACTCAGTGAATTGCATGAAGAGCATCAGGAGAAAAGATTCTTTGATCCGATCTACATTGGGTTGAATCTTGATAGAGAAAAACTCTATGAAAGAATAAATTCCAGAGTTCTTACAATGATAGATGAAGGCTTGATCGGAGAAGTGGAATATCTTGTAAATAAATATAACCCTGAACTTAAAAGATTGCAAAAGACGATCGGGTATAAAGAAGTAGTCCAATTTCTAAACGGGTCTATCTCTAAAGATACTATGATTGAAGAGATACAGAAAAATACACGTCACTTTTCCAAGCGGCAGGTTACATGGTTTAAAAGAATCCCTGAGATGAACTGGTTCGAGCCGGAGCAGATGGATGAGATACTTGAGTATGTAAATAATCAACCTATTTAGCCTTCCCAGCACAGCATCCCCTTACATTAATTTTCTGACCGGTATAAAAGATCCTGAATCGAGTCCAGAATGTCGGATTCGTAAGGGTTCAACCGCTACCCCTGGATTCCTCCCGATTATCGGGAAGAATGACAACATAAAAAAAGGGTGCAAAAACACCCACGAAGTAACTCATACCTTATACCTCATAACTCATACCGTAGGGGAGGGTAAGAAACCCTCCCCTACGGTATGGTTATTTGTATTTCTTCTTTCCTTTCCAATACCCTTTCAATCTCTCCTTGATCTGCTTCTCCAACCCATTCTCAGTAGGAAAATAGAACTGCTCACCTTTCAGTCTCTCAGGCATGTAATCCTGATCCACAAAATTCCCTTCCTCGTCATGAGGATAAATGTATCCTTTACCATAATCGAGCTTTTTCATCAACTTTGTAGGAGCATTACGCAAATGAAGAGGAACTTCAGCAAGATCACCTGCTTCCTGAACTGCCTGTTCAGCTTTCGCCAGTGCAACATAAGATGCATTCGATTTAGGTTGAGACGCAAGATATGTCGTTGTCTGAGCCAGTGTGATCCTTCCTTCAGGCATTCCGAGAACTCTGACAGCATCGAAACAAGCTTGAGCTATGACCAATCCGTTCGGTGATGCATTCCCGATGTCCTCAGAAGCTAAAATAAGAAGTCTTCTTGCTATGAACTCGGGTTTTTCACCGGCATCGAGCATTCTGGCAAGATAATACAAAGCTGCATCAGGATCTGATCCTCTAACACTTTTTATAAATGCACTGATAATATCATAATGATAATCACCTGTCTTGTCATATCTTTTTCTACCGTCTGTAAGAGCATTTTTCACTTCTTTTGCAGTGATCTTAATATTCTTCTTTTTACCTATGATATGAATAGCCAGCTCAAGAGTATTGAGCATTTTTCTGGCATCACCACCTGATGACTCAATAAGTATCTGTTTGGATTCATCATCCAGTGAAACTTTCATCTCCTTAATAACAACATCATCCTTGATCGCTCTTTCAAGAATATTCTGCAAAGCTTCATCGTCAAGTGATTTCAGCTTCAGTACCATTGACCTGGACAGAAGTGCAGAATTGACCTCGAATGATGGATTCTCTGTAGTTGCTCCGATAAGACGGATAATACCTTTTTCCACCGAATTTAAAAGAGCATCCTGCTGACCTTTATTATACCTGTGGATCTCATCTATGAAAAGAATTACACTCTGACCGTTCCTGACAGAAACAGATGCATTAAAAATGATCTCTCTGAGCTCTTTCACACCTGAACTGACTGCACTTATCTTGATAAATTTTGAATTTGATACACTTGCTATTAATCTAGCAAGTGTTGTCTTCCCTGTCCCGGGAGGACCCCAGAACATCATTGAGAAAACAGTGTTTCCTTTGAGCATTTTGCTTATAATGCCGTCCTTGCCTGTCAAATGCTCCTGACCTACATAATCTGAAAGCTTGTCAGCTCTGATCCTCTCGGCAAGAGGTATCATTTCAGGTGCTACATCCTCAATATTATCTTCACCGTATTCAAATAATTGCATAGTTTTCTCTGAGTTCGTTGAAATATTAAGGTAAGATAATTCCTTCGGTTTAGAAATAAAGAAATATGTTTTTATATCTCTACTGAATTCAATATATTACATCTAAATAAATGAAGGATAGCCTATGAAAAAATATACATTAGCAATACATGGTGGTGCAGGAGCGATTCCTCCAACTGTACCTGAAGATCAGAAAATACTATACTTTGAAGCTTTAGAAAAAATATTAAAATATGGTAACAAACTCCTAAAAAAAGGGGAAACTGCATTAAATACTGTGGAACTTGTAGTTAATAAGTTCGAGGACTGTCCGTTATTCAATTGTGGTAAAGGTTCTGTATTTACTTTTGACGGTGGTCACAGTATGGATGCTTCAATCATGGACGGTAAGAACAGGCAATGCGGAGCTGTCACGGGTATCACAAGAATTCAACATCCTGTATCTCTCGCTAAAGATGTGATGTCCAACAGTAAATATGTTTTTCTTAATGGAAAAGGAGCTGAAGAATTTGCGAAAGAACTTGGATATAAATTCAAGAATAAAAAGTATTTTGATACTGTGAAAAGATATGAGCAGTGGAGACTGGTACAAGGTTCAGATAAAACATCTCTGGACCATAATGCTGAATTCGCTGCTGCTCCTAAAGGAACTGTTGGAGCTGTAGCTTTGGATATTTATGGTGATCTTGCAGCTGCTACATCTACCGGAGGTATGACGAATAAAAAATGGGACCGTATCGGAGATTCTCCTGTCATAGGTGCCGGAACTTTTGCTGATAATTCTACCTGCGCTGTTTCATGTACAGGGGAAGGAGAAGAATTTATCAAAAATGTGATCGCTTTTGATATTCATGCTTTAATGATGTATAAAGGACTTTCTTTAAAAGATGCTTCAGAATATGTTACACATAAAGTGTTGAAAAAAGGAATCGGTGGACTTATCGCTGTTGATAAGGAAGGGAATTTTTCTTTACCGTATAATACACTCGGTATGTACCGCGGGGTAGCGACTTCAAAAGGGATCTTTGAAGTCAAGATATGGGAATAAAGAAAATATATAATGTTGAATGAACGAACTGTATGGGCGTAATTTATTACGCCCTTTTTTTCCAAAATAAATATTGATGTATTATTTGATTTTCAGGGCGTTATGAATAACGCCCCTACAGTTTATTTTTTATTCATCTCTGCAAACATTTTATACAGTCCAGAAACACCATGCAGTTTTGCATAACCTGCCACATACCTGTATCCTTCTCCATAAAAAGGATCCGGATTCTCTTTCATACGTGTGTTCATATGTGAGTTACCATAATGATTATTGACCTGAGATGCTACAAATTCTGCCCATCCCTCTGATATTTTCAGATCAGTGATATTGGGATAATTTTCCTGCATCCAGTCATGTGCGAGCTCATGAGCTGCAACTTCGATAAATTTATCTTTAGTTAAAGAAAACAACATTAAAATAGAGAAATTGTTAATAATTTCTGTTTTTATTTCTTTACCAAATTCGAATCCAAATAAAGTTTTAGTTTTAGTATATGTTCTGGTTCTTTCCTCATGAACGAATAATCCCTGTTCCATGAATTCATTTGTATACTGTAGTTCAGACTCTTCACTCAATTCATGAATGTTCACCAGTTTGAACTCAATTATATGATCCGTGGACAGATCCATTTTTTCTTTCATCTTAATTCTGACCTCATCAAAGATATCTCTTGCATCAGATGGACTGATTATCGCAGTTTTCTCGCATTTATGACAAATAAGTCTACCGTCAGAGAGAGTTGTGCAGTCATCAGGATGTCCACAGAGATAACATTTTGGCTTTTTCATACAATCACTGCAGAAGAAAGCACCATGTTTATTACCGATATAATAACCATTTTGAACCCTTTTGCCACAGAACTCACATCTATCCCAGGTTGTCATTAAACATTCTTTACTACAATAACTCGATCCGTTCTGAGTATAACCATTTTTCACAGGTTCACCACAGACTGCACACTGTGGCAAAGTTTTTTCAAAACATTCTTCACTGCAGTAGATCTTTCCGTTAGATGTTAAATAACTTGTTCCGGGTTTTATCAGATTTTCACATTGATCACAAAATATTTTTTCTGCTGAAAATACAGAAAATAAAATACCAGTAATGAAAATAAATAATAACAAATATTGGGATTTTTTAATATTCATATTGTAAAATTATGAATTTCATACTGTAATTCCAAGATGAAAAATCATGTTCTATCTTTTGACTTACCTTGCCATAATGAAATTTTGGTTACCCGACGAAAGTGCTTATTTACTGTTGTGTAAAAACTACTTCTAGTATTGTGGGAATTAGATTTTAAAGTGAAAAATACCGTAAGTCCCAAAATTTACATTCGGCTGTATTTTCTTTGATACTTTCTTTTCGTACAAGCAAAAGAAAGTATAAAAATAATTAATCTTTTAAGGTTTTATTACTTATATTATTTCAAAATAACTTAGAGAATACAATGCAAAACCAGATCATTATAAATCAAATTACAATATTAGGTCTTCTTGCCCTTATCGGATACATCACAGCGAAATTCAAATTCTTCCCTGAAGGTTTTTCTCTGGGGTTGAATAAGCTCGTGATTAAGATCACCCTCCCTTTGATGATATTTACTTCATTATCAAAATTCGATTTTTCGATGGAAGTACTTGAAAGTTCATTGTTCGTTTTGATATTCGCATATGTCTCTATGTTCCTTTTACTCTTTGTGGCAACGATCTCTGCAAAGATCATGAAACTGGAATCGCATGCTTATACTATTCACAGGATACATACAACTTTCGGCAATATTGCTTTTCTCGGATATCCACTATTAGATTCTCTCTTCCCTGGAGGAAAAGGTCTTTTATTTGCAGTTGTATATCATATTGTGTTAAGCTCAATGCTTTGGACGGTTGGTGTAATGTTATTTAACAAGAATAAAAAGATCAAATTGACCGAAAGTCTAAAGCATCTTATCAATCCTAATACTATTGCTTTTTCTCTGGGAATTCTCGCTTTTCTAGTAAAATTTAAACTACCTTATATACTGGATAAAACCTTAAGTGGTCTCGGTGGAACAACTCTTTACCTTTCAATGATATATATCGGAATGATGCTGAGCAGGATAAGTATCAAAGGAACGATCAAAGAATTACAGATCTATGTTCTAAGTATCAACAAAATGATAATAGCACCTTTTATTTTGCTATATGTAATAAAATTCGCTGAATATTTATTTGGGTTTGAGATGGATATTACTGCAAAATCTGTTGTCGTACTCCAATCAGCTATGCCGTGTATGGCTATGATCGTTATTATTGCGACTGAGTTCAAATCAGATCCAGAACTCGCAGCGAAAAATGTTTTCTTAACAACGCTATTAAGCGCTGTGACCTTGCCGGTTGTTTACTGGTTCATCGGATGGGTATAAAAAAGTGATAAGTGATTAGTGATTATTGATGAGTGGGAAGTGATTAGTTCGAATCTTTCGACTTTCCTTCCCAGACTGCCAAGGATCATTCCAATTTATTCTCCCCGTCAAAATGACGATCCAAATTTTTTAGATTCTTGCATTTCTAATGCAAGATCTAAAAAAGGTTACTGCGATAATGCTATAAACAACATAAAAAAAAGGGACGATAAGAAATCGTCCCCTACAGTATCATTACATCATAAATTACTTCGCAAGTTCTTCTTTTACCGCCTGCCCGATATTCTCCAACGACAACGGCTTCTTAACAAATCGACCAGCACCCAGATCCTGTGCTTTCTTAACCTCTTCGGTCTCGGCATATCCGCTAACGATAACAGCTTTCTGCACAGGATGGATCTTAATTATCTCCTCGTAAGTCTCTCTACCGTTCATGCCCTTCTCCATGATCATATCAAGTATCAACAGATCGACCGAATTCTCTTTTAAATATTCAATAGCATCTTCACCACTTGGTACTGAATGCACTTTATAATCAAAAGCTTCTAAAATATGTGATGTGATTTCTCTCTGATTTTCCATATCATCGATAATCAGAATTGACTCCCCATTACCCTTGTAATCATCAATATTAAAAATCTTATCACCTTCAATTATATCTTTCCTGCAAACAGGGAAATATAAGTCGAAAGAAGTACCACCTGAAGTACTTTGAATATCAATATAACCTTTCAGGTCCTGAACAACATTCCAGACAATTGAAAGACCAAGTCCGGTACCGCTTCTTCCCATTAACTTCTTGGTATAGAACGGTTCGAAAATCCTGTCAAGGTCAACAGCTGGTATTCCCGGTCCGTTGTCAGCAACTGTAAGTATAACATATTCTCCGATGTTTATATTATCATATGCTCTTAATGGTTTATCCAGATAACAGTTCATAGTGCTGATAAATACTTTTCCGTCTCCTTCAATGGATTCAATAGCATTAAGCAGTAAATTCATAACGACTTTTCTCAAGTGAATTTCGGAACCATTTATATTCATCAGGTCCTCGTTCAAACTTGTATTCACTGAAACCATCGAATGAAGTTGTTTTATCCTTTTAAACTCAGAAGAATCTAAATAATTTTCAATAACATTATTCAGATTTAAAGGAACTTTTGCGATCGCAATACCCCGTCCAATCGTTATAAGATCATTTACTATTGCACTTGCGTTAAGGCCACTTTTATGAATAAGTTCCAAATGCTTTCTCATTTCATGGTCTTTTGGAAGTTTCATTAACAATAACTCAGGATAACTGACCACACCGGAGAGAACATTGTTAAGATCATGTGCAACTCCTCCTGCAAGTAAACCCAGGGATTCCATCTTCCTTGCACGGGCAAGCTTTTCCTCATTTTCCCTGAGAGCTTTTTCCGCATGTTCTCTTTCTATTATTTCCTTATTAAGTTTATCTATGGAAGTTGTTGAAGCCTTTAGCTCTATTGTCATGTCATCAAATGCTCTAGAAAGTTCACCTATTTCGTCTTTTGAATTTGTTCCTACTTGAAAGTCGAGATCTCCGTTTCCGATCCTTTCGACTCCATATCTTAGCTTTGAGATAGGTTTCACAATAGATCTGGATATCAGATATGAAATTATGATCGACAATAAAGAAATAATAATACCTGCATAGATAAGAAATTTCTCTCCAGATGAATGAACTTCATGAAGAATTTTCTGAGCTGCATTTAATTCCGCTAAATGAATAGATTTATGATGTTTAAGCTGTTTACTCAGTTCATCCAAAACGGGATGGATCAACTCTACCTCGTGTTTTAATATCTGATCAGTTGCTTTTTTACTTTCTACCAATTCAAGAACATTTTCTATTGCTTCTGTAAATCTATTGATATTCAGGATAAGCTTCTTAGCAGCCAGTTCTTCTTTAGCTCCCAAATGCATTTCATGTTGTTGATGTTCATAGCCTTGTTTTTTTATATACTCAACTGTAGCTTTTACCTGTTCCAAATAATTTTTATCCCGGGAGTTAATATAGTCTGTGAGCATGTGGGCTGCTTCATGAGTTGAAACATCCATCTCTGACATTGCTAAAGTACCCGGAATTATATCATTATGAATATTCAAATACTCGTTATGAACATTCCTTAGTGATCCAAATGAAATATATATTGCGATCCATATTGAAAGAACAGCTATAAAAAAACCAAGTGATAATTTTTGACTTATCTTCATTAAACTTACTCTCCCCCGAAAGTAACTGACTAACCCGTCAGATTTAAGAAAATAATATAAGTTATAAAAATATGTTTTCCAAATATATCGGTCATATATCTTGATTTTTGTCTTTTATATCTTTTGATTTTGGTTACTTTCATCAAGGAAAGTAACAGAAAATACAAAAAAAAAGATCCTAAAATAAATTCAGGATGACGGTTTTATAATACACCTGTATTCCCGGAAGAAGTCCGAGAATGACGAATTATGTAATGCGTTTCAGATTACCACACACCTTAGATGTTCGCAATGACATATTAAAACACACGTCCCGACAGTTTAAAACCTGCCCAGTAGTACGGATAATCATTAAAATACTTGATCACATCTCTCTTAGCGTTACTCAAAGCCTCGATCCTGCTGGAACCATTACCGAGATACCTGAAATACCTTTTCATCAGAACAGCAGCACCAAGATCATCTGTCTTCCATCTGCTAGAAACGACACTCTTTGCTCCAGAGATCTCAAAAGCTCCTGCAATATCAAAATAAGCAGAATGGTCAAATCCCATTTTACCACCACTGTCACATCCTGACAGAATAATATCTTTATCAGTATAAGATTTATTCAATATTTCGTTCCATGAATATTTACCGTCATTTTTACTGTCGGCGGAAAGCTGGATATAACTTGTCATACCTGAAACGTTCATTGAGTCTTTGCTCAGAGAATAGGTATGATTTGGAAAGTGGTACAAAGAATAATCATCTTTAAAAGTGTTGTATAGATTGATCTCTGTGGCATTTTTCTGTATAAGTGAATTTGAACTCTTATTTTCCCATTGTAATGATTCGTACTCTCTATCTGCATAAACCAGTTCACTAGCAGATGAGAAAGGATTCACGAATGATATGCTTTTGGCAAACTGGAAATCTTCGACTTTGACCGGCGAAATCGTATTTATCTCTGAAATATTATATTTTTCTATGAGATGCTTTTGCCCGTCGAACAACAGATCGAACGGGAAATTCTTTAACGAGCCTGATGAGTAAATAAATAAATCCTTTTTATCCTGTATCATATTTAATACCGGTGCTGAAAAAATATCATTATAAGCCAACTTTGCCTGTTCCTTTAGATCAGATCTGTTCTCGATCCGGTCTAAAATATTCTCCGTATAAGTATCTTTTAATTTCCCTTTTTGAACCGTAGAGATTTTGTTTGAAATGACAATGATATTTAAATCTTCATCGAAAGGTGCAAAAACGAGAATAACATCTTCGTTGCCCAACCCTTTCTGCAACTGACTGAGCATATAAATATTATTCTTATAATCGTAGACCGTATTTTTTACACTACTCTCATATTTTTGCTTCTCAGCTGATATCAGACCTTCAACTTGAGAATATGGTTTATCCTGCAATCTAAGTGATATTTTTTCTGAGTAAAGCTTTCTGATATTGTCTTTGATCTTAAATACAGTATTATGTCTTTCATAGCTGAAATAATTAATGTCATTTTGTGCACTTATATGATCTTTCTCTTGGATCATAGTTAAAGCTGAACTTATATCTCCTCTTTTAAAAAGCTCCGCAACAGCAATATCATAGATCCTTTCCACGATCATCATTAAAGAAACATTAAGAGGACTTTCCGACCTGAATAAAATATCATCTTCGATCTTTGAAATAACCTTATTCAATCTTTGTAAGTCCAGTGAACCGTTCTTGAATTTTAATTCAGCAATATTACGTTCAGACATGTAATAGATATCATTAATATCGTACTTCTCTGCTAATTGAGAACATTGATCCAGATAATAGTAGCTGTTTTCAGTGTTTTGTTTATCATAGTATATCATTCCGATCTGATACAAGGATCTTGCTTCAAAGAACTTATCAGAACCCTCCTGAGACAATTTCAAAGAATTCTCAAATTTATTTAATGCTTCATCAAATTTCAATTTATGCTCTGAAAGAATCATCCCCTTGTAAAATTCAGAAGATATTAACGCACTCTTGTTATTGGTCTCAGTTGCAAGCTGAGAACTTAATTTCAGATTGATCTCGGCTTTATCGATCTCATTCGCCATAATAAGTATCTTAGCAAGATTAACCCTTGCAATACTTTCCTCGAATTTATTCTTGGACTCAATAGACCTTTCAAGAGAATTATAAGAATATGTTAAAGCTGATGGTATATTGCCCAGTTTTACTTCAATTAGACTTCTTGTATTGTTTATTTTCATCTTTCCCGCATTGTCACTGTCACTTAAAAGCATGTCAGCATTTGACAGCATTTTCAATGAGAGAGAAAGTTTATCTGATTTATAATAAAGGTCAGCCAGATTTTGATAAAGTGAAGCTTTTTCTGAGTTACTTTCGACCATTGAAAGTGATTTTTTATAGAATTCTTCAGCATTTCCATAGAACGATTTCTTAAAATAACACAACCCTACCGATTCAAACAGGTCTGCCATAGAAGATCCAGGGATACTCTTGAATATTTCTGAATTGGACTTAACAATATTGTAGACACTTAAAGCTGAGTCTATTTTTTCAGCCTTATAATAATTTACCAATATCGATTTTAGTGAATTGAAAAGAACTTCAGAACTTCTTACGTTGAGAGAACTGCTTAATGAATCCAATTCACCCGATGATATAAGTCTACCTGTCTCAAGATACTTTTTTTGATAGCTTATACTTTTTTCAAAATGTCCTTTCCTTGCATATATTGAAGAAAGCATATTATAACTTTTCAGTTTCTGCTTAATATCATTCTCTGAAATGTAATCAAGGATTTTATTCTGATAAGATGCACTGCTGTCATAATCTGCTGACCTGAAATAATCCTTTGAAATACTGTCATAAGCTTTAATGATCTGTTCTTCCAAATTATTTTGCTCCGCAAAAACTAAAAGTTCTTTTCCGTACTTTATTGCGTTCTTAAAATCATTAAAGTTTGAGTAGGATGAAATTATAGTGCCCAAAATATTTAATTCCTGCTTCTTGTCTTTGATCTTTCTTGCCATCAACAAAGCTTGTGCAAAGTAGGATGATGCTTTTTCATAGACAGTACTTTTGTAATTCCTGATCCCGTTTACCACTAAATTTTGAAGATTATCACTTGCAAAATTCGTCTGCTCTCTTGCATTCATTCCAATTGAACCGAATATTTCAAGATCTCCGCAGGAACCTGCACTTTTACATGAAGCCAATACTTCATCAAGATCATACTCGTCTAATTTTTTAAAAGAATTAATAACCAGACTGTCTATTCCATTACCTGAAGTTTTTGCCATTGGCAGTATTATTGATTGAGCACCAGAATAGATCAGTGAGTTCACAAGCATGAAATAATCACTTGGTTCCGGAAATTTATCGAATCCTTTTAACAAAACCCCGTATGCAGGGATCTTATATTTTAGAAATTCACTGACCTTTAAATTATCTTTCCCGACATTAAAATAATTTTCCAGAGAATTCTTGCTTCCTATGTTTAAATATTTGTCCAAATATATAAATCCACCGTTCTCAAATAAATTCTTAACCTCGGAAATTTCTTTTATCTCTGATATATTCTTTAACTCAGAGTAGTTGATATTTTTATTTTCATCTATCATTCCAAGTGACGAAATTGTAGGTAATTTTGAGAAAGATGGTTCAATTTCTTTATTGGTCATGTTCACAGAAGTAACAAAAGGCAACATTACAGTTTCATCAAAATCGGGAACGATATACACATGATCTTTCCCGCTTATCTCTTTCTCGAAAGGTCTGATGTAATGATCATATATTTTTAGATAGATATCCTTATCAGGATTCCCGTTAAAATAATCCTTGAGTGAATTTAAAAGTTCATTATCCTTTTTTACTATTTTACAACTTGTTGACAGATCATTTCTGAGGAAAATACAGGTTTGATCTTCAAAGGAATAGAAAGATATTATAACATTATCCTCATCCAGTATTTCATCAATATCATCAAAAGCGATATCATCTATCGAAACAAATTGAAGTAATCTGTTATCATTATCGTTCTTTATTTGGCTATAGATGTCTTTTAATTCTTTGGTATATCTGTCTGCTTTCCCTTCATAATCACTTATCTTTTCAGCATATTTCTCTGAATCTTTATTTTTCAGCCTGTCAATTTCTGAATTATATCTTATGATCTCGGTAGTGTTATACCGGATCTTTGTTATGTGGATCTTATGCAATTGTTCTTTATAACTGAGATATCTGCTTGAGTAGTAATCAAGCATCATTTTTTTCTTATATCTTTCAGAGTAGTTCAATGCCTGGGATATTTGTTTCTTCGATATATAATACTTTATTATTCTGTCATATAGCGGTCTTATATCATCCTGCCAGCTTGTGATCATCTCATAGTCATCTGTAGATGGAAGATATTCTGACAATGTTCTTTCAGCTTTCAAATAAAATTCTATCGGATCATTATCAGAGAGATCCCCGGATTTCATGTAAAATCTCCAAAGAATAAGCCTGTCTCCTGATTCTTCCGCAAGTTTAATACCTTCATCCATATATTGTTTAGCCGAAACTCTATCATCCGTTTCAATATTTATCACAGCTCTGTTATATAGCATTGAGGATAGTAAGACTTTTTCATCCTTATTTAATTTCTTTTTCTCTTTGAGCATGGCTATCCCGCTCGAGAAATATTCTTCACTGCTTAAAAGGTACGTCAGGCTTTTATACTGATCTGCAGGAGAAATAGAATTACTTAAGTATCTGGATATACGGTATTTTAGCACACCTTTGATGTTTTGATTAACAGCTTTGGGATATTTCTCAATAATTCCTTTAGGAAAGGAGTTTGTTGAAGTATCTGATATCGCTATATTATACTTTTCTATCAGCCTGCTATCAATTTTTTTGATCCTGGCTAATGCTTTTAAAATATTGTTCTTGTTTGTTATGATCACATTGTAAAGTTCTAGATCAATACAGATCTCATTGGAATTTTTAAAGTGTGAAATACTTTTGCTGTAATCACCTTTGTAGTAATAAAGCATTCCAAGTCTGTTTTGAACAAGACTGACTGCAAGTCTGTTATTCTTACCTTCGAAGTATGCCAGCTTTTTATTCAAAAATTCTTCCACAGTGAAAAAATCTTTTAGTTTGAAATAATTTGAAGCTTGAAGTGAGTATAGAAATGCGATCTCTGAGTCACTGTTGAACCCTTCAGGATACATTGAACCCAGACTTATGTTCAGCTGCCATACAGGTATATCTAATCCAAGTAAAGTCAGAATTATGTAATTACCCTCGCTCTCTGAACTTAGATCATCTTTGTTGTATTCAGCCAGTAGATCGTGAAGTATATCAGCACTCTTTCCATATTCATCATCAATGAACTGGGCAAATGCACTGTTCCTTTGAAGAAGCCTGACAATATCATCCTTTCCTTCACTTTTCAATTTCACTACAATATCATTATACTTTTCAGAAGCATCTGACCCTCCTATGAAGTCTCCCTCTTTGTCTTTCATGGACAAATAATATAATGCGTTCCTCATTGATACTCTGATCTCACTCTCTCTATCGTTCAATGATCTGTAGAGCCCGATCGCTTTTTCATAGTATTCCTCAGCCTCATCATTACCAAGTGTGAAATGACAGTGCCCAATTTTTTCATAGATGATCGCTTTCTGTTGTAATGAAGTGAACTTGAAATCATTATCAAGTATGACCTGATATTTTTCAAGAGCGTTCTTCCTTCCGAATTCACCGAGGTTATAATAGTTGTTCGCAAGGTTCAATGTCATTTTGAGATAAAGATCCCTGTCCGATATAATATTACTTATTGCCAGACCTTTGTTCAAAGTGTTTATAGTCTTATCAAGATAATCCACATTATCATCTTCAAGCAGATTGATAGTAGAAAGTAAAAATTTCACTGGACCGACAATGTAATTAACTCCCTTTAGCAAGATATTCTGTTTCTTTATCTCATCTTCCTGAATATTCCTAAGATGGAATAATGCCTCATAATCATAGCTTAATGTCAGATATGCATATTTATTATTTGATTCCAGTTCAAGTGATCTCTCTATAAGATTTATTGAAAGATTTATCAGTGGACTGAGATATTCTTTTGAGCTAATAGCTTTAAGTGAATAGGCATATCCAAGTGCATAGTTCATAAAGCTGCTGTTGACATCCTTCTCATATTCAACTGTAAAGAACCGTATTATCTCATCGATCTTTCCAAGAGAATTATAAGAATCTGCCATACCCCGAAGTGTTACAATATTCTCCCTATCCAGATCGAAAGCCTTATAGTAAATAAGTAATGCATTTTCATTTTTTCCTGCTTTAAGATATTCATCAGCCTGATTCAGGTATAGGTTTGACAGGTCTTTTACTGCATTGATCGTATAAAAATCGTAATCTATTCCAGAATAATTGTCTATTGAATATTTGTAAACACCTTCTGCTTCTGTGTTCATACGATTATCTGTATATAGCCGGGCAAGTTTAAGATCAGCAGCAGCAGAGAATTTTTTCTTTAAAATATTTTCAGGATCATCAACATAAAACTGTTTTACAACATTATAGTATTCAAGTTTCAACTCAATATTATCAAGCATATCACCCAGGATCAAATTCCCGTAAGATCTGATCTCACTTGGAAGATCTTTGTTTGATAGAACACTCCGGATCTTTTTAGTTCTGCCCTCTAGATCCTCTCCCGATGTAAAATATTCCCTAATGTATTTTTCTTTCAGATCATTTGAACTTGTACTTTCAATTGCTTTTTCAAGAAAGGATCCGGCTGATTTTGAATTACCTGATACTAATGCTGTTTTTGCCTGCCAGTAGTAAGATTCTGAATTCCCTTTTCCTCTTGCAGAGATAAAATAATTATTTGCCGTTGAATACTGACCTAGGTCGAAATAGATTTTTCCAATACTGATATAAATACTCTGAACTAAAATTTCATCTTCACAATTTACGGTCATCTCTTTCAGGTTGTTTATATGTTCTTCCAGCTCGAATCCGTAACTGTCAGTTCTGATCCCTTTCCTTTTTAACTCGGTTAACTTTTTAAAAAAATTGGCTTTTTCAGATACTTTTTTATCATCAATATATCTTGACTGGATCAATCTGTAGATCGACTCTGCTTTTTCAAATTGTTTCTGGATCTCATAGATCTCTGCCATTTTGTAATAAACTTCCAGCAGTTTATCTTTATCTGCTGAAAAAAGTGATAGTATCCTGTTATAACTCAGTAAAGATTTATCCAGAAGCTCATTCTCTTCTTTTAAGTTTATACTTGAACCCTCGTTCAAAACTTTTTTAGCATTGAACTCTTGAAATAAAAAATCTGCTACAGACCTTTGAGACATATAATTTTCTTCTTTCGGGATAACTCCATCAATATTGCACATCCATACATCATCATTACCACTCCTGTCCGAAATGAAATAAATATTATCTGAAGAAGATATTTTCGGTGCTTTAGATGAATAATTTTCAGGTGTTAATTGGAATTGAACTGTTCCATTCCCGTTAAACGATATCTTATAGAGAACTGAATTATCGTTAATATTCATAACGCCGTTATTATCCGTATCGGACTTGATAGCTGAGTATACTACTGTACTTCCATCAGTCGAAATATCCACTCCGTTGATTATCATTGCCCCGAATGAAATCTGCTCGACATCTTTGAATAAACCTTTCTCATAACTGCATTTATATAAAATATTGTATCCGCTCTCATCTTTATTTGAAACAAACACAGCTTGTTTTCCGTCTGAAGAGAAAACGATCCTGCGACCTTCAGCACCTTTTATCAGTTGAACTTTCTTCTTTTTTATATCAAAGCTGTAAAATCTATACTTGTCCGTCTTTTTTGAAAAAATGATAGCTTTTTCATTGATGACCGGATTCTTTTCTTCACCTTTATTGAGATATATGATCTCCTCATTTTTACCTTTCAGATCTCTAAGATAGATATTACCGTAGATGTCTGTAGCATCAGATATAAAATAAAGATCATCATCATAAATAAATTGTGGATATTCATTACCCGGAGCTTCTGTGATCTGAGTTGTCTCTTCTGAAATAAGATCTTTACGGAAAATATCATAATTCCCGTTCATGTTAGACGAAAATAAAATTGACTGACCATCCTCAGAGATCACAATATTCATTTCCTGGGCTGTTGTCATAGTGATCTGCTTTGCATTATACTGCTTAATACGATCAGCCAGATCTTCTGCATTCAAAACAATGACAAATATTAAAAATAATATGAAAATTCTTTTCAATGACATTCGGTACCACATATAACAATTTATAAGCTAATAATATATGTGATTTTAAATTGTATCACAATTTAAATAAAAATATTTAAAAAATTGATGGGGTACAAATACAAGACTGGTTATAAACGATTAGTTCAAGGAGAAATTTGTTTTTTAGAAAAGAGCTTGCTTAAAGGCAAGTGACTTGAATAAAAAATTGGTTTCGACGAAGAAATACGAAGTTTACAAACGGTCTAAGAATATATCGCGATAAAGACACCGGCTGCAATTGCCGAACCGATGACTCCGGCTACATTGGGTCCCATTGCATGAGCCAGCAAATAATTCGATTTATCATGTTCCAATCCAAAATGATGAACTACTCTTGCAGAGTCTGGAACAGCAGAAACACCGGC
This sequence comes from Candidatus Delongbacteria bacterium, assembly GCA_016937995.1. Lineage (GTDB taxonomy): Bacteria > UBA4055 > UBA4055 > UBA4055 > UBA4055 > WTAK01. Next base: position 38,119 of record JAFGVM010000089.1, on the reverse strand, counting down.
CGCTCCTATTAAAGGATTTATCTTCTCTTTTAAAAATAAATTCATGAATTTGGCAAATATCAATCCAGAAGCAGTAGCAACACAGAAAGATGCAAGACCTAAACCGAAGATCAGCAATGATTCTTTCGTTACAAATGTTGAAGCTTGTGTACTTGCTCCGACTGAAAAAGACAGAACTATAGTTGCTGAATCAAGGATAGCATTACCGGCTGTTTTAGCCAACCTATCAGTAACTCCACTTTCTTTGATCAAGTTACCAAGCATCAACATACCAACAAGAGTTATAGAACCTGGAGCGATCAAAGCTGCTACAATAAACACCATGATTGGAAATAAAATCTTTTCTCTTTTTGAAACTCTTCTTGAAGGTTTCATCTTGATAACTTTTTCTTTCTTAGTGGTCAATATCTTCATAAATGGAGGTTGTATCACTGGAACTAATGCCATATATGAATAAGCTGCAATTGCAATAGGTCCCAGAAGTTTAGGAGATAAAATTGATGCAATGAATATCGAAGTTGGACCATCTGCACCACCGATAATACCTATTGAAGCAGCTGAATATTGATCAAATCCCAGTGCTAAAGCTCCTAAGAAAGTAGCAAATATACCTATCTGAGCAGCAGCACCTAGCAGTAATGACTTTGGACTTGATATCAAAGCTGAGAAATCCGTTAGTGTTCCAATACCAAGAAAAATCAAAGGCGGAAAAATACCAACTCTCACACCCCAGTATAATAAACTGAAAACACTGTTTTGTGAATTACCGTTCGCGATAGTGTCGTAAACTCCTATAGGAAGTCCCGCCATGTAAGGGATATTGCCCATTATCACTCCGAATCCGATAGGAAGTAATAAAAGCGGTTCGTACTTTTTTACAATTGCCAGCCATATAGCAACTGCACCAAGAACGATCATTATTACATTATCAAAGTGTAAATTTGCAAAACCTGTATTTGAAAATAAAAGAGATATTGTATCCATTATGTTTTTTCCTGATTATTCTATTGTTGCAAGAACATCTCCTTCAGAGACATTATCACCGTTCTTTACATTTATTGTCTTGATCACACCATTTTTTGTAGCTTGAATATCATTTTCCATTTTCATTGCTTCCATAATGATAATATTCTGACCATTTTTAACAGTATCACCAACTTTGACCATTACATTCAAGATCAATCCCGGTAAAGGTGAAAGTACTTCTGCTGATCCACCCGTTGATCCTCCTGTTGGTGAGGCACTTGTCTTGACTGGAGCAGATGTTGGAGCAGCAGGTTGAGAAGTCGTCAATGGTGTTACAACTTCTCTAACAGAACCTATGTTCAATTCTTTACCCAGATCTTTTAAACCCACAGTATACTTATTGCCGTTTACTTCTAGGATCGCTTCTTTTGAGCCGAATTCCTTGATCTTAACAGTATATTCTTTTCCTTTTATTTCCAGCTTAATTTCTTTCATGATCTATATCCTTTAATTGTCCGTTGTCAATTGTCCATTGTCAATTATTTTTTATGATCCCTGAACAAATTTATTTTTGATCTTCCACGATTCACTTTCGGTAGTTTTAAATGAAAGATCCGTCAGTTTATCTGAGGAGTATAACCTTGTATAAAGTTCCACAACTGTAGCTATTGCAATAAGTATATCTTCAGGAGTATCTTCAACTATCTTTCTCGCATTCTCCGGTTTTGCTTTTTCTGCTGTTTTGGGTTTAAACATAAAGTTGAATACATACAACACCAGCATTATCAGGATCAATCCTGAGAAAACCACGATAATACCACTCATCGCAACATCCCAACCATTCATCCCTTTAGCATTTTCTTTGTTAATATTTTCTAAACCGTATAATTGCTTTTCTTCTTCAACCTTACCCTTGCGAGCTGCTTCCAATTCCTTGAAGAAAAGTTCTTTATTTGTAAGGTTACCTTTCTGTAAGACCTGCATTACAGCTTTTTTAAACTCCTCATCAGTATAACTGTCAAGGACCTTAGTATCTTTGTCTATACTTGGGTCATTTTTATCTTCCACAGGTTTTTCAGTTGCGTATATTCCTGTAAGTAGAATAATGAATATCAGTATTGTAATACTCTTTTTCAATTTTATATCCTGAATGTGTTTTATAACGGCATATTTCCATGCTTTTTAGGAGGATTAGTATCTCTCTTGTTTTTAAGCATTTCTAAAGATTTGATCAGTTTGAATCTCGTAAGTTCAGGTTCAATAATTCCATCAATAAAACCTTTTTCAAGAGCAACATAAGGATTTGCAAATCTATCTTTATACTCTTCAATTTTTTCTTTTAACATTGATTCTGGATCAGCAGCTTCTTTGATCTCTTTCGCAAAAACGATCTTACTTGCTCCTTCAGCACCCATAACAGCGATCTCGGCAGAAGGCCATGCAAATATCATATCACCACGTAACTGCTTTGAATTCATAACACAATATGCTCCACCGTATGCTTTTCTGGTAATAACAGTGATCTTCGGAACTGTAGCTTCTCCATAAGCGAACATCATTTTCGCCCCGTGATTTATGATCCCGTTGAACTCCTGAGCTGTTCCAGGTAAAAATCCGGGAACATCTTCAAAGGTTATTACAGGTATATTAAAACAGTCACAAAATCTTATAAATCTTGCTCCTTTTACTGAAGCATTAGAATCAAGAACACCTGCCATTACTTTTGGTTGATTTGCCACTATACCAACAGATTTACCATTCAATCTTCCAAAGCCTATGATGAGATTTTTTGCGTAATCTTTCTGCACTTCAAAAAATTTACCACAATCAACTACTTTTGTGATAATATCCTTCATATCATAAGGTTTATTAGGATTGTCCGGAATGATCGTATTCAATTGAGCACTAATTCTTGTAGGCTCATCACCACATTCGATAATTGGCGACTCCTCGTTATTATTTTGAGGTAAATATGTGATCAATTCCCTGATACCTTCAAACAGGGAGGTTTCGTCATCACATGTAAAATGGGTAACTCCACTCTTTTTTCCGTGAACATCAGCACCACCTAATTGCTCAGCACTAACCTTTTCATGTGTAACTTCCTCTACAACTTTAGGTCCTGTTAAGAACATATATGAAGTTTTTCTCTCCATGAAAATAAAGTCTGTTAAGGCCGGAGAATATACCGCTCCTCCTGCACAAGGTCCTACGACTGCACTTATCTGTGGTATAACACCTGAATATAAAATGTTCTTTATAAATATATTTGTATAGCCTGCTAGCGCATCAACACCTTCCTGTATCCTTGCCCCACCGGAATCATTTATTCCGATAACAGGAGCACCTACTTTTGCAGCCATATCCATAATTTTACCGACTTTCTCTCCTACAGTTTTAGATAGAGTTCCACCGATCACAGTGAAGTCAAATGCATAAACAAAAACCAGTCTTCCATGTATAGAACCATAACCAGTGATCATTCCGTCACCATAGAATTTCTTTTTTTCCATTCCAAAGTCTGTACATGAATGTGTTCTCAATTTGTCAATTTCTTCAAAACTACCCGGATCAAGAAGAATATTTATTCTCTCTCTTGCGGTAAATTTACCTTTGGCATGCTGTTTTTCAATTGCTTCGATCCCGCCACCGAGTTCTGCCTTTTCTATCTTGGCCTTTAATTCTAAAAGCTTTCTTTCATTACTCATCAGTTGGTCTCCCACCATCTTATTTTTTCCTTATCTGCTGTCACGCAGTAAGGGTTGTCAATATATCTATGGTCTATATCAATATCAAGAACTATTTTAATAAATTATTTCATATAAAACATTAACATTTTCATTAGAGTAAATTACGAAATGTTGACAATATATGCAATTATCTAAATATTTGAATAATTCGGAGTTTAAGCAAAAAAAAAGAGAGATATTTCATCTCTCTTTTTTTTCAATTAATCAAATTTTATGGATATTGTAAAACGAAGAATTACAAGGAGAAATCAATTTTTATTTCAAGTCACTTGCATCTATGCAAGCTCCTTTCGAAAAAATTGGTTTTGACACTGTAATTCAAAGTTTTTTACATTCCCATACCGCCCATACCACCCATCATAGATGGATCCATCGCAGGCATCCCTGCACCACCCTTCTCTTCAGGTATATCAGCAACAACACACTCAGTTGTCAACAACAATGATGCAACTGATGCAGCATTCTCAAGAGCTGTTATCGTGACTTTTGTAGGGTCAATAACACCTGACTTTATAAGATCTTCGAATTTTTCAGTTTTTGCATTGAATCCATAAGCAAATGATTTGTTTGTCCTTACCTGATTCAGAACAACGGCACCTTCCATTCCTGCATTAATAACGATCTGTCTTAGAGGAGATTCCAATGCTTTCTTAAGAATATTAATACCTATTTTTTCTTCACCTTCAACTACCACTTTATCCAACTCGGCTATTGCTCTTACCAATGCAACTCCACCACCGGGAACTATACCATCCTCAACTGCCGCCCTAGTAGCATTTAATGCATCATCAACTCTGTCTTTGATCTCTTTCATTTCGATCTCAGAAGCTGCTCCGACTTTAATTACCGCAACTCCGCCTGCTAATTTAGCCAGTCTTTCCTGAAGTTTTTCCTTATCGTAATCAGAAGTTGTAGCATCTATTTGTTTTTTGATCTCACCGATTCTGTTGTCAATATCTTTCTGCTCTCCAAGGCCATCAACGATCTTTGTATTTTCTTTATCAATGATAACGGTCTTTGCAGATCCCAACATATCCAACTCAGTGTTTTCCAGTTTCATACCAAGTTCTTCAGTTATTAAAGTTCCACCTGTTAAGATCGCAATATCTTTAAGCATTTCTTTTCTTCTATCACCGAACCCAGGAGCTTTTACTGCCGCTATTTTCAATGAACCTCTAAGCTTATTCACTACTAAAGTGGCTAAAGCTTCTCCTTCAACATCTTCAGATATCAAGATAAGTCCTTTACCGGTCTGAGCTACTTTCTCGAGAATTGGTACCAATTCTTTAATCGTTGAAATTTTTTTATCATATATTAATATGTAAGGATGCTCCATTTTTACTTCCATAGATTCAGAATCATTAATAAAATATGGAGATAAATATCCTCTGTCAAACTGCATACCTTTCACTGTTTCCAATGAACTTTCCATTGATTTTGCCTCTTCAACAGTGATAACACCTGCTGTTCCTACCTCTTTCATTGCATCAGCTATCATCTTTCCAACAGACTCATCGTTATTTGCACTGATAGATGCAACATTCATGATCTCTTTGAAATTATCATTAATGATCTTTGTTTTTGACATTAAAAATTTCTTTACCGCTAAAACACCTTTATCAATACCCTTTTTTATATCCATCGGATTTGCACCGGCAGTTACATTTTTCAATCCTTCTCCGATAATAGCTTGTGCTATTACTGTAGCTGTAGTAGTACCATCTCCTGCTTTATCTGAAGTTCTTGATGCTACATCTTTGATCATCTCAGCACCCATTTTCTGCAATGGTTCTGAAAGCTCAATTTCTTTCGCAACAGTAACACCGTCTTTTGTTATCTGAGGAGATCCGTACTTCTTTTCAAGAACAACATTTCTACCTTTTGGACCTAATGTTACTTTTACAGCATTTGCCAGTTTATCAACACCTTTCTTTAACTCTGTTCTAGCATCAATACCATATTCAATCATCTTAGCCATTATTTTGCTCCTTTTATATAAATTATTATTTAACTACTGCAAGTATATCGTCGAATTTCAAGATCATATATTTCTTTTCGCCAAGTTTAACATCATTACCGGCATATTTTTGGAACATTACAGTATCACCTTTTTTTATCTCTTTTTTCAACTCTTCATCTGAACCAACTTCTATGACCTTACCCATATTCAGTTTCTCTTTAACTGAAGTATCAGGAATAATAATACCACCAGCTGTTTTATTTTCAGTTTCTTCGATCAGTTCTATTACCAATCTGTCTTTGATAGGTTTTAATTTTGCTGCCATGGATCCCTCCGTATTTTTTATAATTTATACTTTTTATTTACAGATGTTTTATCAATGCAATTAACATGCCAATCGCATTCGTGCTGAGATTTTCTTTATAATTCATTAAAAAGCTTTATACTTGTCATACTTTGTCACGAATCTTGACATATCAGAGTTAAGATTTCTTCTTAAAATTCAGCATATTTGTTTCACAAAAATAAGAAAGAAAATAAATTAATAATTTACTATTGCATTTTACCAAAAATGAATTAAATATCACGTAAGAGCAAAGTAATATATATGCTGTGACAAAAATAAATAAAATGTAGAAGAAAGGATCAGCTTAAATTAATAATTGGTAAGATACAGTTCTTACAAAGGAGAAAGAATGAAGACAGCTACAAAATTGATAAACCTGATGATGATGATATTACTTTTATCTGCAATGGGTTTAAAGGCTGGGCAGGATCAAACTGTAGTGTTAAGCGGAAAAGGATGTCAGGAAGTTGGTGAAGGTGATGATGCCGGAGATGATGATGTTGCACTTCCTGATGATGGTGAAACACCTGATGATGAAGGTACTGTTGAAGATGATGATACCGCAACAGACGATGAGGGTATGACACCTGAAGACGATGGTGATGACGAAGGTGACGATGGTGATGATGAAGGTGACGATGGTGATGACGAAGGTGATGATGATGCAGACGACGAAGATGGTGAATAATCTTTTCTGTTGAACTTTAAAAATGAACATTGAAAAAAGGTCGAATATTTCGGCCTTTTTTTATATATTAGCATACTGGTAAAAATAAGGTGAACAATGTTATTATATTTTAAATGGTTCTGGCAGTTCTGGAAACAGGCTAAGAAGAAAATGATCCTCGTTCTTTTTGTGACGATGTTAACTATAGTCGCCAAAACTGCTTTTCCTGTTTTTCTTAAATATATTGTCGACAGGCTCGGTGGTGACTATATAGTGGATCAAATGCATGAAGTTATTCTGATCTATCTTGGAGCGGCAGTATTGCATGAGTTACTGGCGGTTTCACTACCGAATTTTAGAGCCTATTTAAATATTCTGTATACTGTGATGATAAGGAATAAATATTACAATTCTTTTACTAAAAAGAACGAGCACTTTTTTAAAAAATTCAGGACCGGAGATCTGCTTACAAGACTTACAGATGATATTGATGGTGCCTGGGACAGGATCTCCTGGTATTCCTGCTCAGGTGTGCTAAGGCCTGTTGAAGCTGTTCTTGTTCTGGGTTTTACTCTGGGAGTAATGTTCTATTATTCAGTTCCACTTACTCTATATACATTTATTCCTCTGCCATTCCTTGTTATAATACTCTCAAAGACCGAAGATAAAATGGTCAGATATACAATAGCCAAGCAGAAATCAATTTCAGACTGTAATAACGTACTTGAAGCATGTTTTTCAGGGATAAGGGTAATAAAGACCACTCAAAGTGAAGATGATCAGATAAGAAAATACAATGAAGTTCTTGAAGAAAGGGTCAAAAGAGAGAAAGAATTTTTAAAGATCAACCAGGTAATACAATTTTTTTCAATGCTGGTGAATAATGCCGGTATTATCATAGTGATGTTCATTGGTAGTGTTTATGTGGTGAGGGAAGGGATCACTCTGGGAACTCTTTTATTATTTATAATTTATCTTCAGCAGCTTGTAAATCCTATCTGGACGATAAGCTGGTTCTACGCCTCTTCAAAGCAGGTATTCCGTTACGTTGACAGATTGATCGAGACAGAGACGGGAGATGATCATGATATGTCAAAAAACCGAACTAAGAGAGTAGATGAATTCAATGGTATATCAGTGGTTAATGTTGATTTTAAGTTCGATGACAGCGAAAATAATGTTTTGAATAACATTTCATTTAATCTTTTAAGAGGTGAGAGTCTTGCAGTTGTGGGAGCTTTAGGGAGCGGTAAATCAACTCTGCTTGAGATCATTGCAGGAAATCTGAGACCTTTATCGGGGAATGTTACTATAAATGGAATCCCTATTGATGAAATTGAAAATGATTCCCTTGGTAATATTATAGGTTATATTAAGCAGGAAAATGTTCTTTTCTCAGAGACTATTAGAAAGAATCTCGAACTTGGAGATGAGTTCTCAGAAGAAGAGATCCAGCAGAATCTAAAGACTGCTATAATGACTGATGAGATCGATAAGTTCCCTAAGAAAATGGAGACTGTCCTGGGTAAAAGAGGTCTCAGCCTCTCAGGTGGGCAGAAGCAGAGACTTTCTATTGCAAGGACTATTATACGTAAGCCGAAACTTCTTTTGATGGATGATTGTACCGCTGCTATGGATGCTCATACTGAGAAGATATTCTGGAGCAGTTTCAGGGATAATCTTCCTGATACAAGCTGCATTATCGTAACTCACCGACTTGCAACTGCTCTTCATGCTGATAAAGTTATTGTTTTAAGTGATAATAAGATGGTCGAGTATGATACTGTGGAAAATTTGTCCAAGGACGGGACGCTATTCATGAAGATCATGAAAGGGGATCTGGATCATGATATAAAAGACGAAGTCAGTGGTAAGTGATCAGTAGTTAGTGGTTAGCTTACACCAGATAATTTTGGTGGTTTTTTAACAGCTTCATTTACAATTTCAGCAACAGTTTCTACAGTAATTCCTTTTCTTTTACAATAATCACATTTTAATCTCTTTCTTTTTCGAAATTTTCAACATGTTTAGGTATTCCCCAACGATTTGCCATAATTATCCTTCAAAATGGTTACTTTTTCCTATATGAAGTCTTTATCTCCACATTCATCCTAGGACCTTTCTTAATAATTTCAATACTGAATTCGTTTTCATTGATAAAATGATATGTCCCATTATAAGTATCATTTACACATAGATGCTCTGTACCTTTAAAGACTCTCTCATCCTCTGTTGGAATAAGCTTCTGAAACAGATCTCCTCTGTTTATCCCGTCATCCAGAATGATATGAATTGCATTATCTTTCAATTCGTAAAGATATTTTCTAGTAAAATTCAGATTAGCAGAATTTTCAGGAAGGGATAAAACTCCGGTCTCTTCGTAGGCTAAAATATTAGCTTTATTCTTTTTGAATACAGCATTACCTGATGCAGAATGTTTAACACCTGTATCCAGGTCAACGAACTCTCTGTTTAGAGTCCAACTGCCTTCCAAATTCTCAAATATATCTTTAATATAACTCAAATTTTACTTCGCTGGTTCTTTCTTGTCAGGATCTATCTTAGTTTCAATTTGACCGGTAAGGACACCTGTTACGTTCCATGCATTACCATCCTCTTTTCCCTGATCAATAACGATCTCCATTGTATGTTTTCCCTGTTTCAAAGTATCAAGAGGGATAATATAAGGTGGAGTAAGCATAGCCGGGCACCAGTTAGATCTGCTCAGATCGCTTGAAGAAACCCCGTTCCCGAAATTACCCGATGCAGGATTATACATCCTGTATGTACCACAGTCAGTTCTCCATGGAAAGATCTTGAAAACTTTAACACCGTCAATGAAAACCTGATTCTGCTTTGGATTGAATTCATCTCCTCCACCCCAGCCGCCATGACCGGTAGTAGTATATAATAGTTTAATATCCTCAATTTTCTCTGAGATTTCAAATTCGACTCTAAGAGTATCGTTATCAAAAAGTTTTCCATAGTTCTGACCTGACATTTCCAGAGTATTCACTGTAGAAAAAAGTGGTTGGATGTACTTTTTAACCTTGATACTGTCATTTTCACTGTAGCCGGGATGAAAGTCAAGATCTAGACTTACTTTGTGACCGCCTTTGTCATAGTTACCTACAAAGACACCGACCCACATCTCATCTTTATCATTCGGTATAAGAGAAGAAATTTCCTGCTTGTAGATCACATCATCTTCCCAGTCATAGTTGTTTATCTCATTTTTCTCATTAAAATGATCAGCACCGAAAGAAGTGATGAAACGTATTATCTCGATCACAGGATCATAGTTGTCTGTTCTTGCGATCCCCTGATATTTTCTGTCTTTATTATCCTCACTCACCGGTAAAGTATCAAGACCGAATTTGTAAGCATCAAGAACAGAAATTTTATCATTTACAGGTATAATAAATGCAGATCCTGTTCTGTCATAGGCATCACCATTTGATCTGCATCTCAGTTTTGCAAAGACCATTGTATTTTTCTTCATCTCATCGGTCAGTTTGATCTTTTTCATAACGACAGATCCTTTAGAGAAATGATAAGTCGTATCATTTTTTAAAACTTCATCCTGTGCAGGTTTTATCTCCGGGTCAAAATTTACAGTTTCTTCTTCAAAAACTTTTACCTTTATAAATCTGGAGTTGATCTTGAGTTCATCGAATTCAGGCTTTGTAACCAGTTTTGCTTCCTTTGCATTGTATTTCTGCTCTGTATATTCATCAAGTTTCTCTATAGATTTTGCGATGATCTTCCTGTCTCCATTTATCACTATCTTCAAAGCCAGGGCATCATGTTTAGGTAAAAATCTGCTGTATGGAGAACCTTTAGCTTCTGTTTTTTCAGTGAACCAAACCTCTATCTTATTTGAAAAGTAAATATATGATGCGTACTGACATTCATAATCCAGTATAGTCTCGGATTTATCACTGAATTCAGGTTTCGGAAGAGAATCAAAAGGAGTTACATCTTTATACAATATTTCTTCATACTTTATCGTACTGACATTTTCTTCTGCCTTAAAATCAGTATAGTACCTGATCTTATCTTCAGTTCCCGACAGGTAAGCTATCCCGCTACTGTAGGTAAAACTGAAATCATCTCCCTGTTTTTTATCTTTACTGTACTGCTCGTAGGTTACCTTGTATGCAGATGCGCTTAAAGTTAAGGTCAAAGTTAGGAAAATATTGATGAAAAGTTTCATTACAACTCCTGAGAAATTTATTTTTTGATAAAATCCGGCCATCTGGAGATATAATCCAGAAACTTCTGTCCTAGACCTTCGTTTCTAAGATGATCAAGTGTTACCGGAGGTTCTATAGGTTTAAATTCAGTATCTTCCATTACTTTTGCCGGAAAATCATGATGAAGAATACCGGAATGACCAATTGCAACAAAGTCAACACCGGTATCCAGAACTTTAATTACATCTTCACCGGTATGTACATTACCTGCAACAGAATACTTAACATCTTTGAAATCGATTTCCTGAAAGTGCTCAAGAAGAGTTTTCTCGCTATATTTTTCATCATAAGGATATTTGAAAGAATCCCAGAGAGAAATATCGAGTGTGTCTGTAAAACCCTGATCGATTATCTTTTGACAGATATATTTAGCTTCACAAAGCTCCATACCCGACCTTTCAGGTGAAATTCTGATACCGACAAGGAATTCTTTACTGCATTTTTCTCTGATACCTTCCAGAATTTCAAAGATTATCCTTCCTCTGTTATCAATAGATCCACCATATTCATCAGATCTTCTATTTTCATCAATGTTAAGGAACTGGGTAAGAATATATCCATGAGCTCCATGGACCTGAATACCATCATAACCACACTTTTCTGCCCTTACAGCTGCTTCGATGAAATCATTTTTAAGCTCTGCGATCTCCTCTAAAGTCAATGCAACTGCCCCGTATTCTTCATTGTCGTAAGGAGCGACAGGGTCTCTTCCTATCAGTTTCTTAGGAGATCTCATTCCTGCATGATGAAGCTGGACTACAGCTAGGCTGCCGTGTTCTTTTATTCCTGCAGCAAGTCTTTTATGGTCTTCAATGAATTCATCAGAATAAATTGCCAGCTGACCCGGAAAGCCTTTTCCGAACTCATTAACATGTGAAGCACAGGTCATAACCATACCGAACTGACCTGCAGCCCTCATAGTCAGCCATTTATATTCATCATCGGACAGATGTCCGTTCTCAAAGCTCATAGTATTGGTCATCGGTGCCAGCATGAATCTGTTCTTCATTATTTTTCCGTTACGGAATTTTAAAAGGTTTGCTGATATGTTCATATTATCTCCGGATATATTCATTATATTATTACCATGATGATATAAATAAATCTAAACGGTCATGATTTGCAATGATATAATTCTTATAAAAAAAGGACGTATAAAACGCCCTAAAATAATTTAATTCCCCTGGATGCACGGGTCAAGCCCGAGTATGACAACATAAGTTTATAATTCTGCTGCTTTTTTTTCTATCTCATCTTTTGTTGGAAGTGGAATCCCGTTAGCTTTTGAATAGTCAGTGACTTTTGTCATTGCTGTTGCAAGTTGTTTCATTTGAGCAGGAGATTTTTCTCCGACCCATTTACAGTTACCGATGGCTTCTTTTATCGGTCCAGCTTCTTTCATAGCAGAAAATCCAGATAATCCTTTCAGAGCTTTTTCAGCTTTTGGAAGAAGTTCCTTTGATTCATCAGTAGCTTCATTATACAGATTCGTTGCAACGGTCATACTTACAATAGACATTCCTAGCTTTCCTTTTCCTTCCTCACTGATCACTTCTTTTGCAAGATCTATAGTCTCAAGCAGTGTTCCATATTTAACGATGGTTTCCATGGATTTTTCAAGTTTATCAAGATCGACTTTATCTTTAATTTTTAGATCCTGAGTTAGTTTCTGCAGTTCTTTTGTTTCTTTTTCTTTGCCGATCGCATCATAAATGTAAGAATAAGCTTCAGCTGTTCCTGTTGCAGCTCTTTCCACTTTCTTTACTATCTTTGCAGATTGTTTTTCCAGTGCTTTACCATCTCCAGCGAAAAGACCCACGCATAATGCAACAAGTATTATTGCGATAAATGCAATTCTTTTTTGGATAAACATTTTCTCTTCCTATTATCTAAATATTTCATATCTTGAAAAATACCAGTTAAAACAAATTAGAGAATAATAGAGGATTTGTCAAACAAAAAAGGCGAGATAATTCTCGCCTTTAAAAGTTTACTCGATTGGAGCTGTAGGTTCAGGTGCACCACCGGGATTCCACTGTGCATCTCCGTATCCCAGGATCGGATAAAAAATGAATCCAAGTAAGATCAGTCCAAGAGCGAACATTCCGCTTTTACCAAAATTCTTAGCAATATCAACCATCATTATTATTGCTATCACAAAGTTAACGATTGGCACAAAGAACAATAATAACCACCAACCAGGTCTTCCAGCAATTTTCAACATTATGTAAGTGTTATAGATAGGTATAAATATGCCCCACCCCGGTTGTCCTGCTTTCTCAAAAACTTTCCACATTGCTATCAATTCATAAAGAACGAAAGCTACAATTACAAGAACGTATATCACGTTACCCATTTTCTCCTCCAATATTTTATTTCTAACAAATGACTACAAAAGAATATGCAAAAATAAATTATTTGTCAAGCTCATAATACTATAACAATGCGAATCATATTGCATATTTATTATTTTTATTGTATATTTACAACATGATATCAAGAAAATTATACAATAGAGTATCATTTCTCCGGCAGGAAATTGGTATGACAAGAAGAGAGCTTGCAGATAAGATAGGAGTTAACTTTCAAACTGTCGGATATCTTGAGAGGGAAGAATATAATCCAAGCCTGGATCTAGCTTTCCGTATCTCAGATGTATTGAATAAACCTATTGAGTTCATATTTTCTCCTAAACCAATGAAGCCGTTAAGTGAGATCGTATTTGAGAGAATGCGCAAGGATATTAGTTGATCGTTCACGCAAAGCAGTCAGATATTGGATCTGACATATCGTATGGGAAGGATCCTCCATCCTTCCTTCATACGAGAACAATAAAATCCATTCTTAATATAAACACAGGAGATAAAAAGTGAAGAATTTAAAACTGAACAGTATTCATTTTGTGCTGATGAATTACTTAGGTCTGATATTCATAGTATTTACTTTCCAGTATCTTAGGGATATTGAATGGTCATGGATGTTCGTTGCTTCAGAAGTTTTCTTTATTACATTATTTGCGATAAGTTTTTATTTCGCATACATCAAAACTAAAGCGTGGGGATTTGTTCATTTATCAGTGAAAGATCTTGACGAAAGAGAATTAATTTTAGTTAGAAAAATACTAAGATTGTCCTATGCAATTTTTACGATAATAGCATTATTGATCATGCTTCTATTGTCTATTACAGACATGAGAATAAATATTGTTTTTACCGTTGCACTGATTTATTTTGCCCACATACTACCGGCATCAATACTGGTTATTATGAACGGAAATTCAGAAGTAGATGAAAATTAATATGTAAAAAGGGGTCTAAATGAAAAAATTGCTGATATTCTTACTTTGGGTCTTGATGACCACAATCCATGCGGATTACATCCCTTTCGATCAGGCGATCGATCTGCTACAAAAGGCTCAATCCCAAGACTATCCGAACAGTCATGAAGTTTATTTGGTAAATAAGATCGAGTATCTAAATAATGACTGCCTGGGATACAGTATCGATGAAACATACAAAAAAATATTGACCGAAGAAGGAAAAAGGAATAATGAAGTGTTTTTTTATAAAGATCTTATATATGATTCTCTGATAGTCGAAGAGATCAAGCTTATAAAATCCGATGGGAAAGTAGTGACATTTGATCCTGATAAATTCTTGACAGTAACTGATCCTCCAGGATGGAGCAATATCTATTCAAACCAAAGTAAATATCTTACCGGTAATATTCCTGATCTTGAGATAGGAGATATCCTTTACGAGAAAACAAAGAATATAGCCAAGAAAAGAGTAATGGAGAACAATTTTTTTACAACATATTCTTTAGAAACCTTCTCGTCCTACTTAAACGATTATTTGGAGATCAGCATACCATCTGAGAAGCAATTGTATATTTATGAATTAAATAAGAACGAAAAAGAGTATGATTTTGAATACAAGAAAGAAGAAAGGGACGGAAGGACTAAACACACTTGGAACAATAAGAACTCAACGCAGCTTATTTATGAGCCATATATGGAGGACACAAATTTCATACTTCATCAATATGGCATAACAACGGCTAAAAACTGGGAAGAGATATCAAAATGGTATTTCAATATTGTTAAACCTCATATGAATACAACCGAAGCAATGCAGAAAAAGGTTGATGAAATAATAAAAGGAGTTGAAGGACGAAAGGAAAAAGCGGCAAAATTATTCTACTGGGTCGCAAGAAAGATCCGTTATCTCGGAGTAGATAAAGAAACCA
Organism: Candidatus Delongbacteria bacterium; assembly: GCA_016937995.1. Taxonomy (GTDB): domain Bacteria; phylum UBA4055; class UBA4055; order UBA4055; family UBA4055; genus WTAK01. The sequence continues at coordinate 22,926 of JAFGVM010000089.1, read as the reverse complement.
ACCGTCCCGGATTTGAGCCGCATGATGTAGCATATACATTTGAGACTAAAGGTGGAGTTTGCAGAGATAAAGCAGCTCTTTTAACAGCAATGTTGAGGTTGGCCGGTATTGGTTCTGATGTTATCCTTATTTCATCTGGAAGCAGACTTAATCATGAATTTCCTATAGTCTGGTTCAATCATGCAATAACAGTTTCTTATGATGATAAGGGAGAACCTGAATTTATTTTTGATCCTACAGATGAAAACACAAAGGATTTTCTGCCTAAGTACGAAGAGGATAACAGCTATCTTATTGCAAGTGAAAAAGGTGAAACTTTGAGAACAACACCTGTATCACTTCCAGAGAATAATAATTCAACCGCAAATATCGATCTTGTTGTAAAAGGCGACATCGCTGAAGGAAATATCAAATACGATATGACAGGACTGGGCGATACGATCTTCAGATCAATTCTTGACCATTATACCGGCCATGAACTTGAAAATTATTTTTCTAAATTGCTCGGAAAGATCAATCCGAGCATTGAACTACTGGAATTGACTTATACTGACCCGAAGAATAAAGAAAAGAATATGAAAGTTGAACTTAAGGTGAAGATCAACAACTTTATTGACATGTCCAGGGAACACATATTTATACCATTTGATGTATCAAAATTGAACATTCATTTTCTATTTAGAAGTATCATGGGTCCATTTTCGTTACAGTCCAGGAATTTTGACTTCAAAATGGGAGGGACATACAGTTTAGATACTTACATCTCACTCAAGCTGGATAAGGAGATCGAGAATATTTCATTCCCGAAGGTTGATGAACTTGATTTTCATGGGTTTAAAACAAAAATAGAAAATAAATTTGAGAACAATGTTTTAACTGCACATTATCACTTTGAATCTAGCAAAATACATTTTAAAAAAGAAGATTATCTAGCTGTTAAGAACAAATTATCCTCACTGGATAAATACGGTAATCTGTATATGATCGGAAAAATAGGAGGTGTAAAATGAAAAAGTTAATTTTAACCATATTGGTAATCACAGGTATAACTTTTGCCTCTTACGATATTGATAAACTGATTTCTCAGTATGACAATGATAAAGTTTATGAAGATGCTACAACAGTAAATATTTTTACAGATGTAAATTTTGATGTGGAAGAAGATTATTCTTTTACCAAGCATGTATTCTTTTTAAAGAAGATAGTGAACTACTCCGGCAAAAAGCGCTATTCCGATGTAACAGTTGAATACGATCCTGACTATGAAAGTGTTGAATTATTAACAAAAGTGACGATCGATCCCGAAGGAATAAAGCATGAAGTTCCTGAAAATCAGATATACGATCTGAACACACGTGATGCGGTTTCATCACCGGAATATATCAATGACAGAAAGAAAGTAATAAATTTTCCAGCAATAGAACCCGGATATTACCTTGCTCTTGAATATAAGATCACTAACACAAGAAAAATGCCGGTTAATCAGATCGTTCACTTTCAGGAAAGCAACCCATACATCATAAAAAAACTAACTCTTATCTATCCTGAAAAATTAGATCTCAACATTTGGAATCATGAAGATATTTCCTTAGATAAGATAATTGAGAACGGTAAGAACATATTATCCTGGTCGATCAATAATTCTCCACTGATCAAAGAAGAACCTTCTTCACCTGATTATCTGATAAGCGGCAAACCTTTAGTCTTTTCATTTTACAAGGACTGGAATGAATATTCCCTGATGAACCTGAAGAAAATAAATGAGGTTGTGATCACAGACAAGGTTAAAGAATTGTCTGCAGACATAATTGGTGATATTAAAGAAGAGGATGAAAAGATCACTGCTGTTTACAAATACCTTGCAGGTAATTATGAAAAAAAGAACTCGTTCATAACTCAAATGGATTTTACTCCAGACCCGATGGATAAGATAATCCAGCAAAAGTATGGTTCTGTAAGAGATATCACAGCTTTATTTATTGCTCTGTTAAGATCACAGGGGATAGAGAATGTTTATCCGGTTTTAAAGCTTAACAGATCATATAAAGAGTTCCCTGAATTAAAAAAAATGGCACTGGACTGGTTCATTGATGAGCTTGAGGCCTATCATGAAGGCACACTTGTTTCACCCGGGAATTCTGATGGAGTATACGGATTTACAGGAAACTATGAAAATACTTTGATCTCCCCTGATAAAAAAGAACTAATAATAGATTATAATTATCCTGAGACTATAACAAGATCACGTGTTTTCAATTATAAATTAATCGATCAGAATATCGAACTGGAAACATTATGGTCATTAAAAGCAGCGGATGATCAGAATAACCGCTGGTATAAAAGATTTCCTGAAGAACAGAGAAAAATGTACTTCGCCCAGTATTCACTAAATGATAAAGCTGCTGAGATAACTTCCGGACCTGACTTTAAGAATATTGACGATCTGGATAAACCGATGGAAATATCGTTCAATATTCTTTACCGAGATAGAATAGTTGACCAGGGAGATTATACTTATTTTAAGATTATGGATCCGGGTCTTGGTATTGACGTCTCTCTGAAAGACAGGGTAAATGATTATATTGTAAAAAGTAAAATCTATTATAAAGATACGATCAGCATCAGAACGGATACTGAATCAAGGATCATAAATATGGATAATTTCAGGAAAGAGTTCGAATGCGGAGGATCAAAAGCATTTGTTCAACTTGAAATTATTTATGGTAGTAATAATATAAATTTGGTTAGAACTATTTACATTCCTGAAATGACAGTTAAACCTGAAAAATACAACGAATTCAGAAATTTTATACTTGAATTTAAAAAACCGATATACTCTATGATCTTTCTGGAAAAGTAATAGAAACAGAAAGTTACAAGTTGTAGGGGTGTTATTTATAATACCCCTTTTTTTTATATTACCAATTTAATTCCTATACCGATCAATATCAGCCCTCCTGCAAATTCCGCTTTTCGGCCAAGAGCATTTCCTGCTTTTTTCCCTATGAATATTCCCAGGAATGAGATAAAAAATGTTATTGCAGTGATCATTAAAGCAGGTATGATAATATTTACATTAAGCAATTTTAAGCTTAATCCTGCAGCCAATGCATCTATACTTGTAGCTAACGCCAGAACAAACAGTACGTGTGTATTAAAATAGTTTAAGCATTTATCGTCTTCATGCTTAAAACTTTCAAATATCATTTTTAAACCTATAGCAAACAACAAAATCAATGCTATCCAGCTACCGTAGTCTTTAATATATTCGTAAAAAAGAGCACCTGTGATCCAGCCGGCAACAGGCATAATACCCTGAAAGAATCCAAATAACAATGCCATTTTCAATGACTGGGTTATTTTAACTGTTCTTGAACAGACACCTGCAGACACAGATACTGCGAATGCATCACCAGACAGTGCTAATGCCAATATTATGATCTCCAAATAATTCATTACTTTTGAAATAACCTTTTTAGATAATTCACTGGTTGGGAGATATTCTTGAATCTATATCTGAAAGACAGAGCTACATTATATCCTGATGTTTCATTAAGGGTGTCAAATTGATAACCAGCTGATGTAAGCATATAATTCGTCAGTCTGTAATCAAAACCAAGATTGTTTTTATACCCGTAAGTCTGCTCAATAACTTCAGTATACTCCTCAGAACCAATATACTTTGAATGCCAGGTCAATGCCAGATCATCAGTTAAAAATTTCGAAATATAAAATTCACTTCCGACAAAATACCCTCCATAGGATTCCGGAATAAAAGAACCTCCCGGTCTTTCCTGTGTGATATTTGATGTAATATTAGGTCTGATAGATACCTGTGCACCAAGTAATTTACCGATAGCGTTTTCGATCGGATTTATGAATGGACTTAATATCCTTGAGTCAAGAGCTTCATTAAACATCTCACGTGCCGTTCCCTGAGTGTCGATCCCAGTGATCTTCTCATCATCCTTAAGCCATGGATTACCTGCCTCATCCAAAAGAATTATTGAAAAATTACTTACACGACCACCTTCATTGTCGATGATCTCGTTATCCTCTTTTGTTACCACCTTAATATAAATATTTTCAAAACCTGAATAACCTGTAGAATCCAGTCTGGTCTTTACAACTGTTTTTCCAATAGCTTTAATATACGGGTCCATTATACCATTTTTATCTTTAGCTTCACTAAATGTCACAGAAGTATCATCTATCTTAAATGAAAAAGCGGAATAATTACATGTACCGTTCCTTCCGTTAACTTCACCTGAAAGTTCGAGTTTTCTCGGATCACTTAATGGGCCTTTTAAACGTAAACCTTTTTTCGAACCTACAACAGGAAGTTTTACATTACTAAGTTCATTGTCAAATTTTGTGAAAGAACTTTTTATCTGCTCCCAGAAGGATGCTTGAGTAGTTGAATTGTTATAGTAGTAAGTATTTCCTGCAGATGGTATTATATCAATGTCCAATGATACTGTTGACATAAATATATTGGGTTGTGACTTTTTTTCCGATGGTGTTATGTCATTGTTAGGAAAAGCGATATTGGAATTTCTCAATTCCACCCTTCCGATCAACTCGATACCACTTCTGCTTTTTACAACTCTGAATTTATTTGATCCCATTCCGGACAGTAAAATATTACCGTATGAGTCATTCATCATTATACCCGGTACCCGGCCGGAAATACCGCCATCGGGAAATTCTAAAAGAAAATGCCCAATATTAAACCCACCCGGAACAATAATATCATTATAGGTCTGATCTCTATGCACATTTTCCACCAGTACCCGGTTCCCTGTTTCACTGCAATTTAATGACAGTTGTACTATATCGAAATCTTTTCCATTTTTTACTACGAACTTAGATCTAATTTCTTCCAGTTTACCGGTTATATCCTTAAAGTTCATAGTGCCATCCAGGAAATATAACTCCAGATCATCGATCTTGGGTTTAAATATGCTTCCCCCGATTATAAAACTGCCTTCATTTTCACTGTATCCGTTCTCTACAAGTTCAAATTTATTATCTAAATATCCTAAAATGTTTCCATGAAAATAACCTGTCAACTGCATATCCTTCTCCTGATCGTAAGGAATAAATCCCGCAGCTGTTAAATTGAGATATTTATTTAGATCAAGTTGAAATAATTCAAGATAAAAACCCTTGTCCTCAGCTCCTGTAAGGACCATTTTCATTCTGTCGATCTTATCACCGTAAAAATCTGTATCTTTGATGTCTATTATGCATTTGTTCAGCTTTGGCAGATCCTTTGTTCCCTCACTATCAATCTTGTACTTTAGTTTACCTCTTATGGTTTTACTGCCTGTTATTGCTGATAGGATATCCAGATCCAATTCACCATAGGTATTAACTGAGTACTCATTAAAATTTTTTATATTCCCTGACAATGTACAAATTTTATTATCTTTTTTGTCATACAGAAATATTTTTTCAACCCTGATCTTCTTTCCTTCAAGATGTATCTCAGCTTCACCTTTTAAATTTATACTTTCAAAACTGTCTCCAGGAAAATACATAAGCTCGTTCTCTTTAATGTTAACATCTATGTATGGAGAATGCGAGTATCCTGAAATTGCTATATCAATATCAGTATTTGAAGAAAATTCTCTAAAACCTAAAATGCTTCCAAGTTCAAGTTCTTTGGCGTTTAATTTACCTCCTATTTTTTCAGATTTGTATTCAAACCAAGCTTCACCAGAAACAGGTTTGTAATCCAGGTAAATATCTGAAACATTGATCTTGTCACTTGAAAAATTCAATCTAAAATTAGCCGGCCTACTGTATATATTTTTCTGATCAGGCTCCCAATTCACAAATGATTCAGCATAATCTTTACCGATATTGAATTTTGCATTAAGCTCTCCAAAAAACAAAGATCCTTTCTCGACTGAACTTGTATGAACATTTACAACTTTATCATCACCGCTTAAATCGAACTTAATGATCTCATTCTTATCAATAAAAGTTTTACCATAAAGTAATTTAACCGGTTTAAGCAGATCTTTCCCATCAAAACGGTATTGCTTTGTATTCAAATTGTAAAACCCGTCACCAATAGTTATATCTTCACTACTGTGTATCTCGAACATAAGTATCTGATCATCAATATCGAAACTTGAGTAAAACAGCAGATCATTTTCATCTTTTTCAAAATCGAATGCCTCAAGTCTTGCAGACATTGTATAATCATCAAAAGAACGTCCTTTTATCTTTCCCTTCAGGATCGTAGGCACGTTTCTTATTTTTGTTGTTTTCAGGAAAGGAATTTCGGTAAAAACTGATCCTGTAAAGCTGAATGAAAGATCATAATATTCATTTTTGTTCCCTGTGATATAATAATTTCCTGAAAAATTTACTGCATTACTGTTGGTTAGAAAACTGCATTTTGAGATCGATATCTTGTCTTTTTTATAGACAGCACTCAGCTTTATGTTCTCTAATAATTTATCTCTGATAGATAATCGGGGTGAAATAATATCCACATAAGTAAAGATCTTTGAATCCTGAAAATTTGCATGAAGCATTAGTGTATTTTGATCATAAAAATCTAATTTATATAACATACCGGTATCTTCAACGAACTTGGAAACAGTTTTTTTGATATCTTTGTCGCTTAGAGAATTGAATGATAAATATATATCACCCTGTGGATTCAACACATTATACAGCATACCCTCAACTTCAAACGGTATTTTATCAGCATAACCGTTGAACTCATTAAAAAATAGTGATCCGTTGTAATAAGAAAGCAGCAGATTTACGTTACTTAGCCGAACTTTGTCAAAAATGTCCCCTGCAAAATCATTCAGTCTAAAATCACCGAATAAAAATATTTGATTATTTCCGTATTTGTTAATTTCGAGATTAAGTTTTCCTTCATAAAATCCAAAATCGGATTTAAACTGCCCGAATAAGCTGGATAATTCCGGAATTCTACTTTTTTCAACACTCAGGTTAAACTCGGAATTTAAGGATGTGTAATTCAGCTTTCCATTGAGGAAGATATTTTCTTTTTCAGACCTTAGTAACTTTCCGTCAAAAATAACATCCAATCCCCCCTTTTTATCAAATATCAATCCGCCTGAAAGGTTTTCAAAAACATTGATAATGTTACTGTTTTGAGATCTTAAACTGAAATTCAGGTCATTTACTTCTATAGTATCAAGGTATGAATAATTTTTTAACGGGCTCAGAATAGAACTGTACTGATCTATATCAAAATCCCAATTTAGTTTGGAAGATGTTTCAAAACTTCTGTCGATCTCAAACCTGACAGAATTTATTCTTATATTTTCAACCCATTCTTTAAAATTGATACCCTTGGTAAGCAGTTTCATCAAAGAATAATCTATTTCGATATCAGCTATTTTGACACTTAAATTATCTTTTACATATTTAATATTTCTGACATGTATCTTATCAGTCTGCATATCCAGGGAACTGATATCAAAATCATCAGCTTTCAATTGGGGTTTTAATCTTTCGATTATTACTGATCTGATCTTCTGAGATATTATTACTTTCTTAAAAAACCCATATCCGGCAATAACTACGATAACTGTTACCGTAAGATAGTACAATATTCTATGCCAGATCTTCAAATTGTCTCCGAAAAACTTCGCAACTCGTTGTTAATCTGTCAGGCGTTTTCGCCTTTGAGTTTTTCAGCCTGATCTTCCATAATCAATGCTTCAATGATCTCACCGATATTTCCATTCATTATTGAATCAAGTTTATAGAGCGTCAGCCCTATTCTGTGATCGGTCATCCTTCCCTGTGGAAAATTATATGTTCTTATCTTTGCACTTCTATCTCCACTTCCAACCTGTAGTTTTCTTGAATTTGCCTCTGTTGCCGCTGCTTCACTCTCAGCTTTTTCCTGAAGTCTGGCAACAAGGATCTTCATTGCGGAAACTCTGTTCTTTAACTGCGATCTTTCGTCCTGACATGTAACAACAGTGTTCGTCGGTAAGTGAGTTATCCTTACCGCAGAGTCAGATGTGTTAACATGCTGACCACCTGCACCCTGAGACCTGTATGTATCAATTTTCAGATCTTTTGGATCTATATTTACATCTTCCACTTCTATCTGATAAAGTACTGCCACCGAAGCTGCTGATGTATGAACTCTACCCTGTGTCTCTGTAGTAGGTACTCGCTGTACACGGTGTACACCTGATTCATACTTCATTTTACCATAGACTCCTTCTCCTGACACTTCCACAACAACTTCTTTTGTCACACCAGGTGATGTTTCGTTATAGCTTATTGTCGTGAATTTCCATTTCTGGCTCTCACAGTATCTCTGATACATTTTGTATAGATCATTGGCAAAAAGACCCGCCTCATCCCCACCAGTTCCTGCTCTTATTTCAAGGTAAATATCCTTATCATCGTTAGGATCTTTTGGTATCATCAATACTTTCAGTTCATCAATGATCTTTTCTTTTAAAGGTGTAAGTTCTTCTATCTCTGCTTTTGCCATTTCTCTCATTTCATCGTCATCCGAACTTACGAATTCCTGAGCTTCACTCAGATTATTATCGATCCTTCTGAGTTCGTTGAATTTTTCAATAATAGGTTCAAGCTTGGATCTTTCCCTGCTTATATCTCTGAGCCTGTTATTGTCGCTGATTATATCAGGATCTCCGAGAGATTCAGTAAGATAATTAAATCTCTCTTCAATTTTTTCTAATTTGTCATACATAATTTTGCCAATTGTTTAATTTAGGTTTCTTTTTAACAGTATTCGTTTTCACTTCTGTCAAGAAAGCTAACCTTTGAGTTCTGAGGCAAATTCTAAATATTTAGCATTCAGTTCATGTTCGTCAATACCGACCATCTCATAGTTATTCATGACAATATTTCCATTGATTATGGTAGTTGAAACTCTTGAAGGAATAATTCCAAATAATAGCTGAGTGTTAAGATTCTCAGAAGTGATCTCATGTTCTGGCAAGTAATCCACCATGATTATATCTGCTGCTGCACCAAGCTTTATCTCACCGATGGATTTAGATACGAATTTGTTTGCCAGTTTATAGTTTGAGGATGTAATGATCTTACTTATCTCATTGTTCTCAAAATTATATTCCTGTCTATCCTTTCTTATCATCTTATATGCAAAAGCTGCTTCGCCGGCGATTGATGGATATATACCGTCAGAACCGAATCCGATATGTATCTTGTTTTCAAACAAGGTTGCAAGCGGAGCCATATCAAAACCTTTATAAGCAGTTGATGATGGGGTCAGTACTACTCCAGCACCGGATTCTTTAATGATATCAATGTCAGTTTCATCAACGTAATTGGCTGTAACGAGCAAAGTTTTATCATTCAAAAGACCGATATCGAATAATCTGTCTATACAATATTTTTTATATTTTGCTACTGATTCCTCTTCTTCTTCTTCTGATTCTGAAAGGTGGATCATAAGTCCAATATCTGTTTTTGCAGTGAATTTACTTATTGTTCTAAGAACATCATCAGAAACTTCATTTGCGTTATAGATACCGATCATTCCTGAGATAAGGGGATTGTCTTTGTTCTGTTGTGCGAATTCAGCATTTGCTTTTAGCATTTTTTTTGCATCAGCATCACTGGTTCTGTTACTTATTTCATAAGCAAGAACACCTCTCATTGCCAGCTCCTCAAAAGCTTCAGAAAGATCATAAAGAGAATCTTCGATGCAGTTTGGACTTGAGTGAAGGTTGAAAATTGTAGTTACGCCGGCTTTGATGGAATTTATGATACCTTTCACTGCTGAATAGTATATACCGTCAGAAGACAACTTCCCAGTAAGCTCCCACCAGAATTTATTCATAAAGTCAGAATGTTTGTTTATTCCTTTTGTTTTTAAAGGTACATTCTGGAAAAAACTGCTGTAAAGATGGTTGTGCATGTCAATATATCCCGGCATAACAAGTTTACCTTTTGCATCTATTTTTTCCTCAACAGAAGAATGTTTTGACATTATTTCCTTCTCTTCACCAAAGTCAAGTATCGTGCCTCTACCGATGTATAATGCACCTTTTCTGATATTCTGAAGCTTATCTCCAAATGTCAGGATGTTCGCGTTGTAAATAATATAATTTTCCAATCTATACCTCCAATTTTATAATTTAGATACCTGCCTAATTTTCTTTCAACAAAGTAATATAATAAAAATATTACAAGTTACTACTATAAAAGAGTGCTAAAAATATGGAATAATTCTTGTTTAATCAAGAGGAAATATAGTGATAAGTTATAAGTGATATGTGATGAGTTGGAAAATTAATGCGCTTTTCCAAAGGACTGAAGTCCATTGTCCGAAATTCGTAAAAGAATTATTATTTGATTTGGAAAGTTGATGGAATATTAGAAGCGAAGAAGATGGTGTTGGAGAAGTAAAAAACTACGCCTGGATTCTGGTGCAGAGCACAAGAATGACAGGTACTATTCAGAAATTAGAGGTGTTTTTAGATTGCCACGCACTTTGTGCTCGCAATGACAACGAGCGAACTTATCACTTTCCACTCATAACTTATCACTAAAAAAAAGGGGCTCAGCCCCTTTTTTTACCCCACAACTTTAATCTTGCTTCCTTCTTTCAATAATGCCCTTCCCTCAGATATGAGTCTATCCCCCGCAGCAAGTCCTTCCACGATCTCAATTTGATTCCCGATATTTTTTCCAAGAGTGATCTCTTTTTTCTTTGCGGTCTCACTATCAGCAACATAAACATAATACTGCCCATTTTCCTGAAATACGGATTCTCTAGGTATAACGATAATATCTTCTTTTGTGAAATGTGGTGTAAAAACATACACAAAGATCCCAGGCATCAATTTTTCATCTTTATTATCAACCAGAATTTCTATAGAAAAGCCTCTCATTTGCGGATTAGACGACATTGAGATTTTATTAATAATGCCAATGAATTCCTGATCTTTGAGTCCTTCCCACTTTAACTTAACTTCCTGTCCTTTCTTATAAGCTGCGATCTTCTCTTCCTCAATGAATATATCAGTCTTCAGTTTGCCGGTCTTGATTATTGTACATAATGGAAGTTTAGGATCATTCTTGCTTCCTTTGTCAAAGTTTACATTTACTACTACTCCTGAAGTAGGAGATATGACCTTAACAAGCTGTTTAGTTGAATTAAAGTTCTCTTTTGATATTTTATATTGAGCTTCAACTTCATCAAGCTGCTGCTGAGAAATTCCACCCGATTCAAAGACCTTTTTCATTCTGTTATAAGTTTTTTCTGCAGTTTCATAACCGATCTTTGCCTGATTATAATTAGCACCCGGGAAATCAGTTGAAAATTCTGCAAGGATATCACCTTTTTTTACAAGATCGCCAACTTCAATGTTAACTTTTGAATAGTTGTCTCCCAGCATACCGAAAGCTGTAACTTCTTCAAATCCTGATAAAGTACCCGAGTATTCATCCCATTGAGTAATACTCTGTTTTGCTATTTTTGTTATCTTAACAGGTATTCCCTGTACTTTTTGAAGAGCTTCAACAGAAGTATCTTCTTTTGCGACGGCTTCTTCTTTTGCACAGCTGGTTAATAATACTAGTAGTAGACTAAGAATTATTGTTAGATATTTTTTCATTTTTCGCTCCTTTTGTGAGACGCAAAATGTTGCGTCTTTACAATTATTTATATTCCATGTTCGTTACGAGACCTGTTGCAGCTTCAAGATCTATAAGGGCAGTTACATACTGATGTACAGTATTTATCTTATCAAGTCTTGAGCTTTCCAATGCTGTCTGAGCAGATGTGACTTCAAGCTGAGTACAAAGACCGTTATCATAGCGTACTTGAGTGATCTCCAAAGCTTTTTCATATTCTGCGATCTCCTGATCTCTGAGAATGATCTCTTCTTTTGCTAAATTCATCTTACTTACAACATCTTTTATCTGCAAATTTATTAATTTTTTGGTCTTAACTATCTCTAGATCAGATTTTTTTACTTCTATTTGAGCCTGATCCACTTTTGCCTTTGTGCCCATTCCGTTAAAGATCGGAATATTTGCAGTAACTCCTACATTGAATGCACCTACTCCATAGTTTGTTTCAAAAGTATCACCAAAGTCATCTGTCTGAGACTGAAAAGAATAATTTGCAAGTCCAACTATCGAAGGAAGGTGATTTGAAAATTCGATCTTGGCATTTTCTTTCAGTAGATCCCGCTTATTCTCCAAAAGTTTCAATTCAACTCTATTTGTTAGAGCAGTATTGTAAAAATCCACTGTATCAGGAGTGAAAGTTGCTGAAATACTTCCTTCGATCTCAATATTTTCTTTAGGGTCTAAACCCATATTGATCTTCAGATATTCTTTAGCAAGATCATAGTAATTATCAAGTGATATTATCTTTGGTTCTATAGATCTAACTCTTACTCTTGCCTGGATTATATCATACTCAGAGACCAGACCTTCTTTATAAAGTTTCTCGATCTTATCAAGATTGCTATAAGCATCCTTTTTTACAAGAGCCATTACTTTTCTCGATTCATCCAACAATAATATCTGATAGAAATTCTTTTTAATTTCCAGAGTTACCTTGTCTATTTCAAGTTTAAAAGCCGACTGGCTCATTTCTTTATATATTTTAGCAATATCAAGGGCAGTTCCAACTTTACCACCGATCCAGATAGGCTGAATAAGGTTAAGTTCGAACTTAATTGTGTTATCTTTCATTGCTTCTATTTCAGAGTCGGGCATTTCCATGAACGGCATTTCTGTTAAACCAGCTGAGGGATGTTCATTCATAACAGTATTGTTCACTAATGCAATTCCATTTGCAAAATTTGCAAAATAACTTTCCATATTTGTGATCTTGGAAGAATAAATGTTCCTGAGGTAAGTAATATTAGCATCGATCTTAGGCAGTGCTCCACTAAAAGCCTCATTGTAAACGTAATTTGATTTTTCAAGCTCTTTTTCAGCAGTTTCTACAGATTCATTATTTTTCAATGCAACTTCTATAGCTTTTTCTAAAGTATAAACTTCCGCAAACACAGAAATGGATAGCATCAATATTAAGAATGAAGTGATCTTTAACTTGTTCATTATATATTTTCCTCTTTCTTATTTTTTTCAATTATATCAAAACCATTTTTCTTATCAAAGTGTTTATCATTTACAAAGGTTGCGTAGAAAGCCGGGATCACGAACATTGTCAACACCGCTGAAACTATGAGTCCGAACATTGTAACAACACCCATACCCTGTCTCATAGCACCTCCCTCTCCAAGTCCCAGTGCAAGCGGAAGCATTCCGAAAACAGATGCCAAAGTTGCCATAGTGACAGCTTTTAATTTTTCTGGACATGCATGAATTATAGCCTCTATCACGGTCTGTCCCTGCCGCTTGAGCAGATTTGCATAATCCAGTATCAGAATCGCATTATTAACTACGATTCCAATAAGCATAACTCCCGCCATCATTGCAAAAAGATTCATTGCGATACCTGATAACTTCAACGACCAGATCACACCGATCAGAGATAAAGGTAATGAAATCATTATGAGAAAAGACTGTCTCCATGATTCAAGGATCCCGGCTATCAAAAGGAACGTTAAAAGTATAGCAATTCCGGCGGCTTTACCGAATTCTTTACCCATATCACTTTGGATCTGAGCCATGAAACCGGTGCCTACACTGAATCCCGGAGGCAATACAAGATTTTTATCAATTTCCGCAAGAACATGATCATTTATTTCACCGGTTGTCTTCTCCCCTGTAAGATCGGCTGTTACCTTATACTGCCTTGCTTTGTTCTTTCTTGTTATCATTGAAGGAGATCTTGAGAATTCAAGTTCAGCGAGTTCAGAAATTTTAATATTACCCCTTGGAGTAAGAATTGTAATATTTCCTATTTTATCAATATCATCGATCTTGGTATCTTCCATTGTAAGCAAAATATCGTATTCAACACCTTTTTCTTTAAGTTTAGAAGCTGTAATTCCCTCTACTGATGTCCTTACGACCTGTGCAATAGTTGCCACATTTGTTCCATATTCATTCAGTTTTCTTTTGTTCGGGATTATCTTTATCTCAGGTTTACCCGGTCTGATATCAGAATCAACATTGGTTGTTCCGGGTGTATTTTTTACAATGTCAAGGATTGAATAAGTCAGTTCACTTAGTTTATCCTGATCATCACCATATACTTCAATAGTTATTGGAGCATCACCACCCGGACCTCTGAAAGCATCTTTAGCTTTTACTTTAATATTTGCATCCGGAATATCAAGCAAAGTCTTACTTATTGATGCCATTACATCTTTTGTGGAGCGGTCAAGATATTTATCTTTATGTAATTTAAGAGAAATAGTACCAAGATACCCCCCCTGTCTGTTACCCAGTTTACCTATTTCAAGTAAAGCATCTTGAACTTCTTCGAATTCTAAAGCTCTCTTTCTTATATCTTCAAAAATTTCTTTACTACGATCTATAGTGTAATATGAAGGCATTTCAATTGATATCGATATTTGTCTGTCATCCATCTGAGGAAAGAATTCATTTCCAAGTGGACTTACTTTTGCAACATACCAAAAAGTGAATATCAGAAATATAAAAGGTGATGCCATAGTAAGTATTCTTAGAACTTTATTTTTTATGATCAAATTGAGTATTCCCTTGTAGGTATCTCTTAATTTGTTGAAATATTTATCAAATATCCTGCCAAATCCTTTTTTGTCATCCTCATGGGCATTATGTTTTCTTAACAGTGTCGTAGAAAGCATAGGAGTCACAGTAAAACCGATCAGAATAGAGAATATCATCGCAAAAACAACCATATAGCCGAATTCTTTGAACATCTGTCCTGCAAGTGATCCCATTGATGCCATAGGAACAAAAACAACTATATTAGTCAGAGTTGATGCAAGTACAGCAACTGCGATCTCAATGGTTCCCTTATACGATGCACCTGCAGAATTTTCTCCCTGTCTCATATGCCGAATGATATTTTCGATTATGATAACAGAGTTCGTCACCAGAGTTCCTACGGATACAGAAAGTGCCATAAGTGTAAATACATTCAGTGAAAATCCTGCAGCATCTGCCAATAAAAAAGTTGAAACAAGGGTTACAGGCATAGATATAGCTATGATCAGAGTGACTTTAAAACTATGAAGGAATAAATATAGGACCAATGCAGTCAGGATTATCCCCAGGTAAATAGTGGACATGGTATCGTCTACAGAATTTTTGATAAAGATCGAGTCATCTTTTACAACTATCAGATCAGAATTGGCTGGAAGGTTTTTTCTAAGAGCATCTATCTCTTTTAGAGCACCTTCAGAAACATCTACAGTATTGGCATCAGACTGTTTAAATACTGAGATCTTTATTACTTTGTTGATCTGCTCTCCATCATCCCCGTATTTATAATAGGAAGCATATGAGGACTCCTTCTCAAGTGTATCCTCTATGGAAGCAATATCTTTCAGATATTTTGTACCAAAACTCGTAGGTATCTTTATATTTCTGATATCATCTATGTCAGAATACTCTCCGTATATCTTTACAGAATACTCAGAACCGTCTTTTGAGATATTTCCACCTGGAAAGTTTAAGTTATTGGTTGCAAGGTATCCCATGACCTGCAGAGGTGACAGCATATATTTTGATAAGTTATGATTATCAAGGACTATGTGGATCTCTCTTTTTCTACCTCCGGAAGTTTCTATCTTGGAAACTCCGTTGATCCTTGCAAGTTTGTTTTTCAGGTTATTATCAACATAATCAAATGATTCTTTCTCAGATAATCCTGTAACGAAAGCAAGGTCAAGAACCGCCTGGGAATTCGGATCGAACTTTATAATGATCGGTTGTTGTGCATCATCAGGAAACTGGTTGATGATCGCATCGATCTTGTCTTTGATCTCCTGATTTGCGATATCAGTATTTTTATAGGTATGGAAATTACATACAGTAATGTTTACATTCTCCATCATGTAAGATTCCACGTAATTCAAACCACTAATGGTGGAAACTTCATCCTCAATTTTCTTTGTAATATTGCTTTCAATTTCCTCAGGAGAAGCTCCCGGATAAACCACCTGTATCGAAATGATCGGAATATCCACTTCAGGCATTGTATTCAACGGCAAGTTGAAATAGGATAAAAATCCCATCATTGCAATCGCAAGGATGATCACTGTAGTTAGAATAGGTCGTTTAACAGCTGTTTCGGTTAAAATCATTTACTTGGCTCCATTTGTATTTGTTATTCCCATGACAAAAAAATCAAGTGCTTTTTCTATCATATCCTCGATCTCAAATTTGTCTATAAGATCATTTTTTACATTTTTCCGCATTGAAGCATTAAAAATAATTCCTGTCATCAAAGAATCTAAGATGATCATTGATCTATCCACATCAAGATCAGAATTATATACTTTTTCTCTTTTTCCCTGCTCCAATATTTTCTTAACTACATTAAAAAGTTTATTTCTCACTTCAAAAACCTCGATATGCACTTTTGTTAATTCTTTAAGATCCGGTTTTATGATCATTAAATTTTTTCCGTCTTTAATAAATCCAAGTTGCAGTTTTTTTATCTCTTCAAATTTCTCCAAAGCAGTAATTTCCTGCTCAGGTAGGTCTTTGATCTTTTCATACATTTTTTCCAAATGCTCTTTAAACAGATTCATGGCGATCTCTTCTTTATCCTTGAAATAGGAATAAAGAGACGCTTTAGAAAAACCGACTTTTTTTGCAATGTCTATCATCTTTGCATTATTAAAACCGACTTTATTGATTATTTTCTTTGCTTCATCGAGAATAACTTTTTTCTTCATCTCGATCTCTTTCAGTTTCATTTTTGAGCAGAACATCATACCTCCAACTCTCATTTAATATACTGACCCTCGGTCAATAAAGCGAATGTAAGTCAGCATCAACTAATTGTCAAGGTCTATTTTTAAGGTTTTAAAAAATTTTAATATTAAAAATGGATTTTAATTGGAACTTTCATTACATTGCGACAGAAAGTTAAACGACAATTATTTAATGAGAAATCATAATGAAAATGAAGAAAATACTTGCCGGTAAATATGCATTTTTGATGGCAGTAGTTTTTGCTGTAACGATTGGAACAGGTGCAGGATTCGGAGCTCTGTTATTCAAAAAACTTATTTTCTATGTTCAATACCTTGCATTTGATCTGCTTGGAGGAATTCTTGAAAACACATTCGGTAGCTGGGGATTTATTTTTGTTCCTGCAATAGGTGGGCTTTTAGTGGGACTTGTAATTTATTATGGTGCTCGGGAAGCAAAAGGTCACGGTGTGCCTGAAGTAATGGATGCAATGGCTAATAAAGGTGGAAGAATAAGACCGAAGATTGTTGTTGTTAAAACTTTAGCTTCTGCGCTTTGTATAGGCAGCGGAGGAAGTGTTGGCCGTGAAGGTCCGATCGTGCAGATAGGGTCGGCACTCGGATCAACTGTAGGTCAAATATTAAAATTGCCAACTCCCTGGATAAGAACATTAGTGGCCTGTGGAGCTGCGGCAGGTATTTCTGCTACTTTTAATACACCGTTAGCAGGAGCACTATTCGCGTATGAACTCCTGATGCCGAGTTTTGCAATGATTGGTTTTTCGTCTATCGTTATCAGTGCCGTTATAGGAAATGTTGTCGCTATACATTTTCTAGGCAGAGATTCTGTCTTCAATATGAGTGGCATTGCTGCTATGTCTGACAGCAGAGAGCTTGTTATATATGTTTTACTGGGATTGACCGTTGCTCTTATCGGATTTCTTTTTGTAAAGGCAATAAATTTCTCAGAAGACCTGTTTGAAAGCATAAAAAAAATACCTGAGTGGCTTATGCCTGTGTTCGGAGGACTGATCGTTGGAGTTCTTGCCCTTTATTCGAAAGATCTCATGGGTGTAGGTTATGGTGATGTTCCATGGAAAGCAATGGCCAGTCTTGATCAGGCTATTGACGGAACTATCCCTCTAAAAATATTATTCTTCATGGTTTTTTTGAAGATCATTGCCAATGCAACTACTATCGGTTCAGGAGGTAGTGGCGGTGTCTTTGCACCAAGTTTATTCATAGGTGGTATGGTAGGTGGAATATTCGGATATATTGCCCAGTTCTTCTTTCCGGATGTACATATCGGAACTTATGCTATAGTGGGCGGAGGAGCTTTCTTTGCTGCTGTTGGAAGAGCTCCGATAACAAGTATTTTAATGATATTGGAGTTGACAAGGAATTATTCTCTTGTTGTTCCGGTAATGATCACAGTTGTATTAGCCAATGAAATGTTCAGATTTATAAACAAGGAAACTATCTATACAGAAAAACTTATTCGTAGAGGAACAGACATTCTCGGAATGGGAACTGCCAGACTTGCAACTGGTGTAAAGGTCGAGGATATTATGTTGGAAATAGAGTCAACGATCCTTCCTTCAACTCCTATCGAGGATCTGCCTGGAATATTTAAAAGTACAGACCATATGGGCCTTCTTGTTGTCAATGAAAAAGATGAACTTGTCGGTATCGTTACTCATACGGACTATGATCGCTATAAAGCTTCAGGTGAAAATTTATCCATTGTTGATGAGATCTGTACAAAGAAACTTAAGAAAGCATATCCTGATCAAACTGTGAATGAGATAATGAACTGGGGAATAAATTCAGATATTGCAAGAATCCCGGTCGTTTCTATTGAAGATGATACTAAACTTATTGGAATCATTAGAAGGGAAAGTTTTCTTAGAGCATGGAAAATGGCCTATACAAAAGGGGAGAGATCGATACTGTAATAAATTATCCTGAATTTTTGCTTGACATTAATTTCATACTTCGTTATATTGCGATGCTTAATGAAAGCGAAGCTAAAATTTCGAAAATAGGGAGTAAAAATGCCTCATCATAAGTCATGTAAGAAGAGACTGAAGCAAGCAAAAAAACAAAATGCTTATAACAAGCACTACAAATCAATGATGAAAACAGCATTGAAAAAAGTAAAGAATTCTGAGAATAAAGAAGATGCTAAAGTTAACGTTATAGCAGCTCAATCTATTTTAGATAAATTGGTCATAAAAGGTATTTTGAAAAAGAATAATGCATCTAATAAGAAGTCAAAGTTAATGAAATTTGCTGAAAAGATGCAAATCATCATTTTTAAATTGTAAAAAGGCAGCCATTGGCTGCTTTTTTTTTATTTAATACTTGAGAAAACACCTGATTAATAATTATATTAGTTTTTGAAATAACTTTGGTATGAAATGCGTACATTGATAATTGGTGACATACACGGATGTTTTAGGGAGCTGAGTGATCTTATTGAAAAATTCGGTCCAACAGATAATGACCAGATCTACTCTGTCGGTGATGTAATAAACAGAGGTCCCGAATCGATAAACTGTATAAAATTGTTAAAAGAACTGAATGCCAAAGTTGTGATGGGAAATCATGAACACTGGTATCTGAGATCTTTCCCGTTTAAAGAAAAAACACAACAGAACAAGATATTTAAAAGCCTTGAACTCGAGGATCATCTCCGCTGGATCTATGACCTTCCATACTATATAGAGACCCCAAAATTTATTATAGTTCATGCAGGATTTGATCCGAGAAGACCTATTGAGAAAAATGATAAGGATGTTTTAGTTTCTATAAGGATGCTTGAGGATATTGATAAACCCTGGTTTGAGGAGTATGAAGGTAAAAAGCATGTATATTTTGGACACTGGGGTAAATTAGGTCTATACTATGGTAAAAATGTTACCGGGCTGGACACAGGTTGTGTATACGGAAAGCAGTTATCAGGTATTGTTGTAGAAGAAAATAAACTTCTACAGATAAAAGCAAAGAAGGTTTATTGTACGATTTCGTAGAGATGCAAGATATGCTTCTGAACAAAAGTGAATAAAAGGAAGGAAAGAAAAGTTGAAAGATCTAATGCAGGGTCCCAGACTTACACAATTTGTCAAAGCGGCTGGTTGAGCTGGCAAAGTAAGTCCGGAGGACTTAAATATAATAATCGGAGACTTGAAGTTTCCTACTAATGATAGAACTCTTGTTGGATTTGAAGGAAGTGATGATGCAGGAGTTTACAAATTATCTGAAGATCTGGCTATTGTTCAGACCGTTGATTTTATTACACCTGTTGTTGATGATCCTTATACGTATGGTTGTATCGCTGCAGCGAACAGTTTAAGCGATATATTCGCTATGGGAGCAAAAGTAATTACCGGTATGAATGTGGTCGCTTACGATTCCTGCCATGTAACAAAAGCCATGCTTTCTGATATACTTCAGGGTGGTATTGATAAGATGAGAGAAGCCGGGGGTGTGATCCTTGGTGGTCATACTATTGAAGATATTGAGATGAAATACGGTATTTCAGTTACCGGAACTGTTCACCCTGACAGAATATTAAGAAACAACACTGTCAGATCAGGAGATAAACTTATTTTAACCAAACCCATCGGTTCTGGTGTTATTTCAACAGCCTGGAAGGGTGATATGGCAGAAAAGATTCACATAGATAAAGCTGCTGTGTACATGTCCTCATTAAATAAAACAGCTTCCGAATTGGCTGTGAGTATTGGTGTAAATGCAATGACGGATGTTACCGGGTTCGGACTGTTAGGACACCTGAGTGAAATGATCAGTGATAAACATGGTGCTGAACTCGAAATTTCAAAAATCCCGATGATGGACGGGGCAAAAGAATATGCCGACCAGTTTCTCTTCCCTGGTGGATCGAAACGTAATTATAAGTATTTTCTGGATAGAGTAGAAGAAAACAAACTTGAATATACCGATCTGATGCTACTGTTTGATGCACAAACTTCAGGAGGTCTGCTAATCAGTGTTCCTGAAGAAAAGGCGGAAAAACTTCTGGACAATATCAGATCAGCAGGTATCGAGGAAGCAGCATTGATCGGTACTTTTAATAATAATAAAGGAAAAATTTCTTTAGGATAAAATATCAGACAGCATCTCGTTGGCTATTTCCAGACCGTAGTTGAAGTCAATTTCCTTGTATATATCTATAGCTTTCCGGCAGAATTTTTCCCCGTTCTTTTTATCAGACATACGATAAAAATATGTTTCTGCAAGATTATGTAAAGCTTTTCCCTCTGATTGTCTGTCACTGAATCTCTTTGCATATTTTAGCTGTTTGTTATAAAATTCCAGTGCTTTATCGAATTCATCGAGTTCAGAATAGCAGTTTGCAATATTTCCAAATGAGTGGCCCACACCCTCATTATCACCGATGCTTTGAGAAAATTTTAGATTCTCCAAATAAATGCTGAGTGCTTTTTTAACTTTCTCCATTTTGAAATATGTATCACCGAGAATATCATTGATCAATGATACTTTATTTTTATTTCCTGTCATTTCTGCATCCTGAAGCCGTTCATCACAAATTGCCAATACTTCATCAAACTTTCCCTGCTCAAGTTTAATGTTGGACAGACATCCTTTCAGATCATCTTTGTAACTGTATTTCTTTAACCTATTTACAAGTTTTATCCCCTTGTTTACAAGTTTCTCAGCTTTTTTATACTTGCCGGTAACGTAGGCGATATTAGCAATATTGTTTATACTTCCGATTATTGCGTCATAGTTATGTATCTTTATAGCCTCATTATATAGTTTCTCAAAGTAATCACTTGCTTTAGTGTATTCTCCTGAGTTTGCATAACAGACAGCTATATTCTGTAGTGATTGTAATTTCTGAACGGACAGATCAGCAGATACCGCTATCTTGTGCATCCTGCTGAAGTCAACAAGTGCTTCATCAATATTTCTTTTATGCAGATTAACATTTCCAATGAAGTTGCATGAGGTAGCTTTTACTGCCGGATCTTTTATATTTTCCAGCTGAATTTTAATTTTCTTTACAGTGTTGGCAGCTTTTTTTATCCTGCCTGTGAACAACTGTCCGTATCCAAGATAGGCAAGCGATTCTGAGTAAAGATCGATATCGGATATTTTACCTAATTTTTCTATCTCATCTATCGTATCATCAAATTTACTTGATTTCATTAAAATTCCGGCCTTCTGAACTGATGCTTTCACATAATAATAGTCTTTTTTGCCGAATATTGATTTTACCTTATCGCATATCTTTGCAGCCAGATCTCTTTTTTCCAGTATCTTCAATATTGATGCTTCGCGGAGTAATGAAACAGCTTTTTCTTCATTTGTGGTTTTGAACTTACGGTAGTCTTTCAAATACTTTATTGCCTGCGAATATGAAAAATTTTGTTCCGCTTTGTCGGATGAAAGCAGCAAATACTGCTTTGCTTTATCCTTCAATTTTGCATGTTTGTAATGAAATGCCAGTAATTCATACAGACTTTTTATATTATCACTGGCATTTTCTTCATAAATATTAGCTATCTCAGCATGGTACTTTCTCCTGATAGAAAAAAGAAGTGTTTCATAAACAACATCTCTCGTTATAGCATGTTTGAAAAGATATTCGTTGTCATTGGTAAGTTCGAACACGGTAAAATCCATCGAAGCGAGATCGAATAATTGTGCCTGCAAATTCAATGTCGTAGCCTTTTCCTGCAATTCTCTTAACTGATTGAGAATATTCACCTGAAATATTCTGCCTATAACAGAAGCTATCTTTAAGATCCTTTTGCTGTTGTCATCTATCTGATCGATCCTGGCAAGTATTATCTCATTGATGTTATCAGGAATTTCAAAGTTCCTGAACCCCTTTTTAATACTATAAGTACCGTCACTTTCTCTGATCAGACCGTTTTTTTCTCTGATCGAAATTATGATCTCATCCATATAGAACGGATTACCTTTTGCTTTTGAATATATATTGCGGTATAATTTTGGAGGTACTGATCTTAAATTAAATTTCTTAGATATGTAATCTTTACCTGCATCTGAAGAAAAATTTGAC
>JAFGVM010000088.1 GCA_016937995.1 Candidatus Delongbacteria bacterium | reverse complement strand
TAAGTGATAAGTGATAAGTGATAAGTGATAAGTGATAAGTGATAAGTGATAAGTGATAAGTGGTAAGTGATAAGTGGTAAGTGATAAGTGGTAAGTGATAAGTGGTAAGTGATAAGTGATAAGTGCGTCACCCTGAATTTATTTCAGGGTCTAAAGTGAATTAAAAGATAGATACTGAAACAAGTTCAGCATGACAGAGAGTAAAAGCGAATTAAAAGATAGATCCTGTCCCGATTGATCGGGATCAGGATGACAAATAGAAAATGAAAATAATAACGATAAGAGGATATATATGGATAAAACTTTAAAAATACTGTTTTCAACGATCGCCTTCACACTGTTTTATTTTATTTGGACAGGGACAAAAGATCTGAATAATATTATGATTATGTTTGGTTTCTCATTAATTGTAAGTGTTGTTTTTAGAAATTATCTCAGATCACCAATACTTAACCCTAAAAAAATAATTTATTCCATCTGGTATATATTTTATTTATTCATTGAGATCATTAAAGCCAATTTGGATGTAGCCTTAAGAGTAATAAAACCTGTTATCCGTATAAATCCCGGAATTGTTACAGTGAAAACAAAATTGAAAACAGCAATGGGTAGAATGGTATTGGCAAATTCAATAACATTGACTCCCGGCACTT
Organism: Candidatus Delongbacteria bacterium; assembly: GCA_016937995.1. Lineage (GTDB taxonomy): Bacteria > UBA4055 > UBA4055 > UBA4055 > UBA4055 > WTAK01. The sequence continues at coordinate 45,369 of JAFGVM010000088.1, read as the reverse complement.
TAACAGTGGATATAGACGGAGATACATTATATATACACTGGATAGATGTAACGAATAAAGATGAAAAGGCTGCAACAGAGAAAATCGTAGCAAGTTTTGAAAAATATTTGGAGGTGATCTTTGACTAATTTACCTGAGATATTGTTCCAAGTATCCACCTATTTTGTATCGGCAGGGATAATATTGGCAACATTACGACTTATAAAAGGTCCAAGTATGGCTGACAGAGTTGTTGCGTTAGATACATTTACTGTCATTTCTATATCACTTATAGTACTAATTGCCTGTATGTCATCCAGAATAATATTTTTGGATGTAGGAATGGTCTATGCGATCTTGAGTTTCATTGGTGTAGTTGCAGTAGCCCGTCATTTAGAAGGAGGGCTGTAAAATGGAATGGTACAGAATTTTAGGATCAATAATAACATTAATCGGTTCAATATTCTTATTTCTTGGAGCTTTGGGAGTATTTAGAATGCCGGATCTTTATAACAGAATGCAGGCAGGAACAAAAGCAACGACTTTAGGAACAATTTTAACATTATTAGGAATAGGCATCTGTCACTATGAATGGATCGGTCAGATACTGGTAATAATAATGTTCATAGCTTTAACAAATCCTATTTCAAGTCATGCTTTAGCAAGAGCAGCACACTTCAAAGGAATTCCTCTAACGAAAGGTTCTGTAACTGATAAGCTGAAAGAGAAAGAAAATATCGACGTAGTGGTGACTGACAAGCTAAATGAGAATACTGAAGTGGAGGTAGACTAATGGAATTAGCACAAGGTATCTTCATACTGGAGGTAGACTAATGGAATTACAACAGGGCATTTTCATACTGATGGGTTTAGCAATGATCATTGCGGCTGTATTAGCAATGCATGTGAAGGATCTGATATCTTCGATCATCGCAGTAGGAGTAGTCAGTTTATTCGCAAGTATATTGTATCTACTGATGCAGGCACCTGATGTTGCAATGACAGAAGCTGCTATAGGTGCAGGATTATCTACTTTGGTATTTTTATATGCACTTCACAAAACAAAAGATGTGGAGGAAGAAAATGATTAAAAGAATTTTCTCAGCTATATTATTACTGGGGTTTGTTTTTGTATTTTTTATTATAGTGAACAATATTGAAGAAGCTACTGCTTTAAAAGGAGTAGGAAAAGAATATGCCGAAAGAAGCGGGAATCAGGAACTTGGAGCTCAGAATATTGTAACGGCTATAATAGTAACATATAGAGGATTAGATACACTTGGTGAGGTTGCAGTATTATTCATAGCAGCTACAGGAATTGCCGTTCTGTTAAGAAGAAAGAAGAAGAAAATTGATCCGGGTAAAAAGAAAAGAGAATCCAGTGAAATTTTACTTACAGGATCTACACTGCTTGCTCCAATGATAATTATTTTTGGAATATATATATTTTTAAATGGACATTTAACTCCCGGTGGAGGTTTTCAGGGTGGTGCAGTAATAGCTTCTGCAATAATGCTTCTATTTCTTGCAGACACATCTTATAAGATCAATCATAATGTATTCGGCTGGTTAGAATCATTATCAGGATTTGCTTATGTTCTTATCGGGATATTAGGTCTCGTTATGATCGGAGCAGATAATTTTCTGGATAACAGAATATTATCTCTTGGTACTTTTGGCAGTATTTTAAGTGCAGGAGCAATACCTGTTATTTATACATTGATTGGATTGAAAGTAGGCACTGAATTAGCGAGTATATTAGACAATATGAAGGGAGACTTAGAATGAATATAACCACGATAGTTCATATAATAGGATTTGCCCTTATAATTATAGGATTCTGGGGTATGTTGACACAGAAGAATATGATCAAAATAATTCTTGGTTTAGCAATAGTGGAGACCGGTGTTCAGCTTGTTATGGTATCTTTCGGATTTATTGAAGGCAGAACAGCTCCGATCCTGGATTCAGCAGTAGAGCTTAGTAAAGTATCTTCTTTAATAGTTGATCCGGTACCCCAGGCATTAGTATTAACTGCGATCGTTATCGGAGTGGCAGTGAATGCATTGATGCTGACCTTTGTAATAAGATTATATCAACAGAAGAGATCATTGTCAATTAATGATTACAAGGAACTAAAATGGTAAATCCAATTAACGATTACAAGGAATTAAAATGGTAAATCCAATATATATAGTAGCAATTTTACTCGGAGTAGGTTTTCTATTGCCTTCTTTCAGCAAAGGTGGAACAAAACTGACCGGAGCAATATTCTTTGCAGCTTTGATTTCGGTGTGTGCAATAAGTTATCAATGGTTGACTGGTTTTTTGATCGGTGATCAAGTATCAGTAATGATATTTACTGCAGGTTTTAAACCTCCAATTTCAATTAATCTTCAAATGGGAATGTTTGAAGCAATTTTTACAGGCAGTATAAATTTTATGGCACTTTTCGGTGCGATATATATGTTCAGGCAAATGGCCGAAACAGGAACCCGTTCGTTCGTACTGTTTTTGTTAATGGTGCTTGGACTGAACGGTTTAGTAATGACCAGAGATATTTTTAATTTATTTGTTTTCCTTGAAATTACTTCAATCGCAACTTATTCACTGATAGGTATGGATCTGAAATTAAAATCTTTATCCGCAGGTTTTAAATATATGATAGCTGGTGGTATAGCTTCAGTTTTCCTGCTGCTTGGGATTATAATGCTTTATTCAGTGACAGGGACATTAAATATTGACGAAATGGTCAAAATTATTCCTGCAGTTGCAAATATAAAGATACTAACGATCGGTCTTTTCTTAGTATTATTTTCATTGATAATAGAGATGAAACAATTTCCTTCAAACGGATGGGCAATTGATGCTTATGAAGGTGTTGCTCCAGGACTTACTGGTCTTGTAGCTGCCATCGGTACCGGAGGTGTCTTCTTTGCTATATATAAAACTTTCCCGATGATGAATAAAGATCTGTTGTCAATGACAGCAGTGATCGGAATGTTAACATTCTTTGTTTCAAATCTGATGGGTCTTAAGCAAAAAAATCCAAGAAGGATATTAGGATATTCTTCAGTTGCTCAGATGGGATTAATTCTTTCAGTAGGTGCCTGGGGATATCGAACCGGTGCAGCAGATGAGATATTTATGCTCGTACTTATACCGTTATTTATAAATCATTTCTTTGCAAAAGCCGGATTGTTCTGGATCGCAGGTATAGTAAAGAGTGAAAAATATAAAAATTGGGGTATGATCAAGAATAATAAGATCATTCTTATACCTTTTATAATTCTTGTATTGGCTCTGATTGGTCTACCTCCTTTTCCTGGATTCTGGGGAAAATGGAATTTAGTACTTTTTTGGGGTGCTACCAAGAATTTTACATGGATATGGTTCTTACTTGCCGGTTCCCTGATAGAAGCAGTATATATGCTCAGATGGTTAGGATATGCACTTAAAGGTGAAGACACTGAAGAAGTTAAATTTGATATGACAGTTTCTAAGAATCTGGCAGTATTTCTTGTTACTTCACTTTTATTGACCATAGCTGTTTATTATTCATGGACAAATGAAGCAATAGCTCCAATTTATTACCTTCCTTTCACAGTTGGTCTGGCATTGTTTTATCTTCCATTCTTACCTGCTAAGATCAAAGGATTCATAAGTATGTCAGGTATAGCAGTTTATGCTTATTATTTCTTGCCAGATCAGGCGGGGTTTAATTTGTTTTTCAATACTATATTCCTTGGAGGGTCATTTTTCTTAATTATAGCAACAATGCATAGCAAAGGAAAAAGAGTTGGTTTCTTTCCGTTACTTATGCTTATGATAGGTTCGCTTGTTGCAATGGTTGAAGCAAAGAACACACTGCAATTCTTCTTTGCATGGGAAATTATGACTGTATCATCGTATTTCCTTATTATGAGAGGAAAAAAAGCTCAGAAAGCAGCTTTAAGATATGTAATTTTCTCTCTTGGCGGAGCATTCCTAATATTGATAGGATTCGGTTATGCTTTTTCTGAAATGCATCATAAAATAGTCTTACCGATTTCTTTGCTCGGAGCAATTGAAGAAAATAAAAGTATTGTTTTTATCTTAATATCGATTGGGTTTCTAGTGAAAATAGCTGGTATAGGATTACATACATGGATCGGGAGTGCTTATAAAAAAGCAGAGGATGATACAACTGCATTTTTGTCCTCAATATTGTCAAAAGCAGGAATATTTGGTTTTGTGATATTGATCCTTATTATGGGAATTCCAAAGATAGGTAAGATAGATATTGCTTATGTTCTTGGATGGATAGGTGCTATTACTGCAATAAGTGGTACAATGATAGCAATATTCCAGGAGGATGCTAAAAAGCTTTTAGCTTATTCCAGTATGGGGCAGGTTGGATATATAATTCTTGCAATGGCAACTATGTCAGGACTTGGATGGACGGCTGGAATGTATCAGGTTGTAAATCACATGCTTATAAAAGGAATTCTTTTCTTAGCAATAGCAGGTGTTATTTACAGAACAGGTACTTCAAAAATGTATAAGATGGGTGGTCTTATCAAAAAAATGCCATTATCTTACACAGCAGTGATGTTCGGAATCATAGCAATATCCGGAGTCCCACCATTGACCGGTTTCGGAGCAAAATGGTTACTTTATGAAGCATTGATAGAAAAAGGCTGGTATCTTCAGACAGGTGTTGCTTTCTTTGCATCGACAGTTGCTTTCCTTTACTGTTTCAGATTGATACACACCATTTTCCTTGGACAGGCAAAGACTGAGTTCAAAGACGTTAAAGAAGCACCTGTATGGTTCATAATACCTCAGTATATATTCATAATAATTATAATGGCATTCTCAATGAAACCGAAATTGTTACTCGACATGATAACTTTTGCGGTAAAACCAATTTTTGGAGAAAGCTTATCATGGGTAGGTGATACTGCGTTTAGTTCTCTTGGATACTGGAACGGATTTGTAGTAATGAATATCGTAATGGTACTCTTCATTGGTCTTACAGTTTTGCTATTGATAAAAGCTCCAAAAGTTCAGAAAGTAAAACAATTCAATATAGTATTTGCAGGAGAAAGACCCGAAACACCGGAGTTAACACACTTTGCGTATCAATTTTATAAACCATACTACAGAGCTTTAGGTTTCTTAGTGAACCCGAGAGTGAAAACTTTCTGGAAGAATGTGTCAAATTCAGCACATACGATTGGAGATTCTTTAAGAAAGATCTATACCGGTAATGGTCAAACTTATGCATTCTGGATATTGATGTATGGACTGATATTGTTCTTTATTACTGTAGGAGTTAAATAATGGAAAATTTTACTATACAAAGAATAATTTACGCAATTCTGTCACTACTACTCATCTTCAACTACGGGATGGTTTTAAGAGGTCTAGTGATGAAAATAGTTGCAAGAGCTCACGGTAGATTCGGACCACCTGTATGGCAGCCTTATATCAACCTGGTTAAAGTATTTTCAATGAGAACGGCAATATCTCATGGTATCATGTTCTACTTAGGCCCAGTCTTCAGACTTGTAGGTGGTGTTGGCTTATACTTATTTATTCCTGCAGTATTCGGATCTGTATGGCTACAGAATTTCAGTTTCTCGGGTGACCTGCTGTTAGTTGTTTACTTCATATTCTTCGGACAGCTGGGTATGGCTCTCGGAGCTGCGGAAAGTGGACATCCATACTCACCAATGGGTATTATGAGAGGACTGGCACAGGTAACAGTATCTGAAGTTCCATTTGCATTGGCTATCATAGCACTTGCTGCTCAATATCAGACACTTTCAATTACTGAGATAGTTGCTGCCCAGCAAGGTGGATTTATGAACTGGACAATGATAACGAATCCGGTCGCTACTATAGCGGGGATGTTAGCATTCTTAGGTATGATGATGCACTCTCCGTTCGATCTTCATATTGCACCACAGGAGATCCCTATCGGTCCTCCGACCGAATTTCAATCAACATTTCTTGGATATATGCAGGCGAACAGAGCATTTTTCGCATCTGCTAAACTGGTATTATTCATGAACCTGTTCTTCGGTGGAGCTACAAGTATACCTGAGATGGTAATAAAGACTTTCCTACTTTATATGACAACAGTGTTGATGGGTGTTGTTAATCCAAGGTTCACTCTGGAAAATTCAGTAAGATATTTCTTAAAGATACCAACGATAATCGGTATAATAGCAGTGTTAATGTATTCATTCTAAGAACAATGGAGAATTAGAAAACAAACCTCTGACTTCTAACTTCTAATTTCTAAATTAAAACTGGAGATATATAATGATTACAATAGGTCAGGACAGTAAACCGGACGATAAAGCAAAGGAATTACAGAATGAATTTTTCTGTGAAGCTTTACCAAAGGAAGTTGCGCCTATAAACAATAAAATAGTTCAAAAATTCTATAACTGGGCTCAGGCTAATTCTATGTGGGTGCTGGCTTTTGGTACAGGTTGTGGAGCTATAGAAATGAGACCTTTATACACTGCACGATATGATATTTCAAGATTTGGAATGGCTCCGAGACCGACCCCGAGACAATCCAGTTTATTTATAATAAGCGGATATGCTTCGGTCAAGACTTTGAAGAGAATAGTAAGGTCTTATGAGCAGATGCAGAACCCGAAATTCGTAATGGGACTTGGAAGCTGTACTATCAACGGTGGTATGTACTTTGACAGTTATAACACTATCAACAGACTTGATCAGTATTTACCGGTTGATGTGTATGTAGCAGGTTGTATGCCTAGACCGGAATCTCTCATAGCAGGTTTTAAAAAAATGAAGGAGATCATCAAAGAGGGAAGAGCTGAAGGTGCGAATAAGTATGCAAGGGATTTTCAGTGGTATAAGGAGAATCAGAAGAAGGTGATCAAAGACTGGAATATGCCTGACTACAACTGGTAAAGCACATTAAATTTCGGATTTCGGCGTCAGAGTCGTTTTTTCTTAAGTCACTTAGTTAATCTAAGCTCCTTTTCGAAATAAACAACTCTTTCTTGAACTCCTTTATTTAATGCACTTTCTACAGTTGCAGTTAAAATATAGAAATTAATTAAATTAGGTATAAAAAATGAAAGATATGATCGAAAGACTGGCTTCAAAATTCAATATCAAAGACATCAACGAGCATAAATCGAATCAGGTATTCTTTACAGCAGAGAAGATCGATATTGAAGGTGTAATCTTGTATTTGAAGGAATTTGAGAAGTATGATCAGCTGACAATGATATCATGTGTAGATTACATAGAAGACGGCAAGTTCCAATTGACATATTTGCTCCGTAACTATGACCTGAATAATGATGCCTGTATCAGAGTATATATCGACAGAGAAAACCCTACAATGACCAGTATCAATGAGCTATGGGCTGCTGCAAGGGTCTATGAAAGGGAATTGAAAGAAATGTTCGGGATAGATTTTCCGGGATGTCCAAGAGTTGATGATCCATTCGTACTCGAAGGCTGGGATACTATTCCTCCGATGAGAAAAGATTTCGATACTAAGAAATACTCTGAAGAAACTTACTTCCCTAGAGAAGGAAGAACCAAGAAGGATCCAACGGAACAAATGGCAGAGAAGATGTATCCTGTAGAAGAAGAAGTAAAGAAGAGCATCACGAAAGTATTTCGTGATAATTCAAAATAATGGATTGCAGGGGTGAATCATTATTCACCCGTAAAACCATAAAATAAGATTGCCACGGATTTTATGAAAATCCTCGCAATGACAAATAAAAATAATATAAATCAACATAAGAAGATATTATGCGACCAATTTGGAATGATACTAAAGATCTGGACCTTAAGTCCGGAAAGTACGTCAAGATATGGCAGGGACCTCAGCATCCGGGAGTAACAGGTAATATGGCTCTTGAGATATTGCTTGAAGGTGACGAGATAATGCAACTTAATACACACGTCGGTTATCTTCATAGAGGTTTTGAGAAACTGATGGAAAGAAGAAAGTACATCAAATGTTTTCCGATCGTATGCAGGATCTGTGTTCCAGAGCCTGATACTAACGAATATCTTTTTGCTACTGCAGCTGAAGATCTTGCAGGTATAGAGATACCTGAGAGAGCTAAGTGGTTAAGAGCTTTGAACCTTGAAATGGCAAGATTAGGTGCTACAATAATGGGTATAGGTGGCCAGGCAGGTTCTTTCGGACTTGGCACTATAGGGCAATGGTCTGTTGCACACAGAGATCTTATACTTGATCTTTTCGAAGAACTAACAGGTGGAAGAATATATCACATGTATATGTTACCAGGTGGAGTAAGGCATGAACCTCCTGCAGGTTTTGAGGACAGACTGGAAAAGGTGCTGGTCAAGACTGAAAAGTTGATGTATGATATTGATAAAGTAATGTTTAACAATTATGTATTTAAATCAAGAGCGGTTGGTCTTGGAGTTCTTCCAAAAGAATGGATCAAACCTTTTGGTGTTACAGGTACAACTGCAAGAGCTTCAGGTGTAAAATATGATGTAAGAAAGGATCATCCATATCTGATCTACGATCAGTTGGATTTCGAGCCAACTACAGGCACTGTAGGTGATGTTTATGAAAGAACTGTTCTAAGAAAGAAGGAAGTTCTTCTTTCAGTTGACCTTATTAGACAGATATTAGCGAAAATGCCAAGAACAGGTTCAGTTCGAACTAAGATACCTGATATACTTCATTGGAAAGTTCCAGCAGGTGAAACTTATGTTAAAGCTGAGTCAGGTAGAGGGGAATATGGATATTACATGGTCTCAGATGGTAGTGAATATCCTAGAAGAGTTCATGTGCGTGGTGCAAGTTATACTCACGCAATGGCTTTACTGGAGAAGATGGCAGAAGGTGTTACCAATGCCGACATATTCGGATTAATGGTGTCATTACAGACATGTCCACCGGAGATAGAGAGATAGTGGTCAGTGATTAGTGGTTAGTGGTCAGCTAAACCTCTGACTTCTAATTTCTTACTTCTAATTTTATAAAAGAGGATTAAAATGAGTTTAAAAGATATTATATCACCATTCTATGCTTGGAAAAGAGCATTTGAGAAACCATATACAATTAAGGATCCTGTGAACAGAAAAGCAGCTGATCTTTACAGAGGTTTTCATACCAACGATATTGAAAAATGTATCGGTTGCGGTTCCTGCGAGGAAATTTGCCAGAATGAAGCTATTGATATGGTAGAAGTAGCTGAACTTGTTGCTACAAAGGGAAATAGCGGTCTTAAGCCTTTGATCGATTACGGTAGATGCTGCTGGTGTGCTCTATGTGTGGATATCTGTCCTACTACATCCCTTGGAATGTCTAATGATTACACTTGGCTTTCCGAGGATCCTGAAGTTTATAGATTCGTTCCGGGTATTGATGAATTACCTTGGGCAAATGAATCTGAGAAAGGTTACAAAAGGGGAGATGAATCCTGGCTTGTAAACGGAGAAAGAGAGAAAATGCCGGAGCAGGAAGCCGATGAAAGAAAAAATACTTTTGATGAATTTCAAGATGGTTATACAGATGAGCAAGCTATAATTGAAGCCAACCGTTGCTTAGACTGCGGTATCTGTGTTCAAGCATGTCCTACACATATGGATATACCACAATATATTAAAGCTATTAGAGATGGAAAGCTTGACGAAGGTCTCAGGATCATGTTCCAGACTAATCCAATGGTTGAAGCCTGTGGCAGGATCTGTACAGCAAAATGTGAGACTGTTTGTGCAGTTGGTCATGAAGGTAAACCTATTGCTATCAGATGGCTGAAGAGATATATCGGAGACAAGACTTACGATAGAAAAGATGAGATAATCGATCTTAAACCGAAACCTGCTTCAGGTAAGAAGGTAGGTATAATCGGTGGAGGTCCTGCAGGACTTACTGCTGCATATTATTTAAGAACTTTAGGTCATGATGCTGTTATCTATGAAATGCATGATAAGCTTGGTGGAATGCTTAAATGGGGTATCCCTGATTACAGGCTTCCAGCTGATGTTCTTCAGAGAGAAATTGATTATATAATCAGGCAGGATGTTGAGGTTAAGTACAACACCAAAGTTGGTAAAGATATCATGCTTGAAGATATTCATAAAGAGAATGATGCTGTATTTGTTTGTATCGGAGCTCAGCTTGGTACAGAAATGCCTATTGAAGGATTGGATACTGAAGGTGTTCTTTCAGGTGTTGGATTCCTTGAGAAGATAGGTAAGGGAGAGAGACCTGATCTTGGTAAAGATGTTGTTGTCGTTGGTGGTGGTAATACTGCTATGGATTGTTGCCGTTCATCTGTTAGACTTGGCAGTGATGTTAAGGTTGTGTATAGAAGAACTGAGAAAGAAATGCCTGCTGATGAGATCGAGATCATTGAAGCTAAAGAAGAAGGTGTTGATATTCAGATACTGACTTCACCTGTTAAGATAGAGAAGAAAGACGGTCGCTTGGCTATTGAATGTATTAAGATGGAACTTGGTGAGCCGGATAAGAGTGGTAGAAGAAGACCTGAGCCTGTTAAAGGTTCTGAGTATACTATCATAGCTGATACTTGTATTATGGCTGTTGGTCAAAAGGTTGAACCTGAGATCATGAAAGATCTTGATATTAAGCTCACAAGATGGGGTACGTTTGAAGTTAATACTGATACGCTTAAGTCAAATCAGGATACTATCTATGCTGGTGGAGATTGTGAGACTGGACCAGATGATGCGATAAGAGCTATAGCTGCAGGAAAGAAGGCAGCGTATTTCATCGACAAACAATTTAAAGGTTAAATGCTTTGAATTTCTGCGTTAGAATACATTTTTCTTCAAAGTCACTTAGGTAAACTAAGCTCCTTATTGAAAGAAAGATATTCTTCCTTGAACTTCTTTACATTTAAACCTTTACAGGATTTTATTTGGGGACGATTATTTATCGTCCCTTTTTTATTAATTAATAGCAAAAGGTCACTATTTGACCTAGTGCTATGTTTATATTCCAACAATATAGAAGAAACACCAAGAACCGTAGGGGAAGGCTTCCATGCCTTCCCGCTTGGTGTTAAAATATAATAATAGGAAGCAAAAATGAAAGAAATAGAGAAATTTGAAGGAATATCAGTAAAAGAGAAAATATTTACAATTCGTGGTCAGCAGGTAATGCCTGATAGTGATTTAGCAGAACTATATGGGGTTGAAGTTAAATATCTTAATCGAGTAGTTAAAAGAAATATCGAAAGATTCCCTAAAGAATTCGGTTTTCAAATAACTGAAAGTGAGTACGAATCTTTAAGGTGCCAATTTGTCACCTTAGAGAACACAAGGGGTAAACATCGAAAATACCTTCCTTATGTATTTACTCAGGAAGGAATAGCTATGTTGTCTGCTGTATTGAGAAGTGAAACTGCAATTAGGATCAGTATAATCATCATTAAAACTTTTATAGAGATGAGGAGCTATTCAATTATTAATTCAGAAGTGTTCAATAGAATCAGTCGCTTGGAGCATTATAAATTAGAAACCGATCAAAAGTTCGATAAAGTCTTCTCTGCTCTAGAGAGTAACGATAACATTCCAAAGCAAGGTATATTCTTTGAAGGGCAAATATTTAAAGCCTATAAATTTGTATCAGATCTTTTTAGAAGTGCTAAAAGTTCCATTGTTATAATAGATAACTATATTGATGATACTGTTTTAACACATTTGACTAAGAAAAACAAGAATGTGAAAGTCAAGATATTAACGAAATCAATCTCAAAACAGCTTAAACTGGATATAGATAAATTTGAAAAGGAGTTTTTTGCAATTGAAATTAAAGTATTTAAGAAATCGCATGATAGGTTTATTATAATTGATGATGAAATTGTATATCATTTTGGGGCTTCGCTGAAAGATCTTGGGAAGAAATTATTTGGTTTTTCTAAGTTTGAGATTGATGCATTAAAGATGCTCGCCTTGGTTTTTGGTAAGAAGATTATTATGAGCTTAAACCGAAAGAGATATATAAAACATCTACTCATGCAATTACTAAATCATTTGTTAATGAGTGTACATTATCAGGTATTATTTCAGGGAATTTTCTAATAATGAAAAACATGGCTTATAAATTGGAAGATGATAAATATTCAATGTTTTTAGATTATCAAATTCGATTTCCTTTAAGCAGTAGAGACCAAATACATATGCTTATCATAAAAAAAGAAATGTATGGAATAACCCAATAAGATCGAATACAGTCAATTTTAAAATAAAACAGAAAATGTAAAATTTCAACACTTGACAAATCGCACTATTAATCGTACTTTTAATAAAACGATTACGAGGTGTTTATGCATAAATATATTACTGCAAATGATTTAAAGACAAAAGGGGTTTCTCTAATAGAAGAAGAAACTTCCGAGTATGGTGAAGCTGTCATAACAGTCAGAGGAAAAGCAAAATATATTGTTATTTCAGTTGAAAGGTATAACGAATTACGGGAATACGAACTTGATGCAGCCATAAAAGAGTCCCGAAAAGCAATTGAGGATGGTGATTATATAAAAGAATCAGTAGAAGAACATGTAAAGAGAATTACCCGTGGCTGAAATCATTTATACAAAACCGTATCTGAAAAAATCTGAGAAATTTCTGAAAAAGCATCCGAAAATTGTTAGACAGTATACAAAAACCTTCAAACTTCTTGAAATAAATCCATATCACCCTTCATTAAGACTGCATAAACTGGAAAATAAACAACCAGAAACTTATTCTGTTTCCATAAATATAACATACAGGATCACAATAGATTTTATAATTGAAGATGATAAGATTATACCAATATCTATTGGAACGCACAAGGAAGTATATTAAAGGAATTATTATTAAAATATTTCGGAGATACATATGAAATTCTGTTGGACAACATTGCATGTTAGAGATATGAAAAAATCGTTGAAATTCTATCAGAAGATCGTTGGCCTTTCGATCGTAAGAAGAATGAAGCCTAATCCTGATATGGAGATCGTTTTTCTCGGAGAAGGGGAGACTCAGGTTGAACTTATTAGTGATAATAAATCCGGGAATACTGTTTCTGTTGAGAATATTTCTCTTGGTTTTGACTGTGGAAGTCTGGATAAGATCAAAGAAAACCTGGAGGAGAACAATATTCCTGTACACGAAGGACCGTTCAAACCGAATCCGCATATTCAGTTTCTTTATGTACTCGATCCGGATGGGTTCAAAGTTCAGTTCGTAGAAAATATTAGGTAACAAGAATATTTCGAATTTCGTTGGGAAAAGCCTCATAGCCTACTACACAGGTTTAAATTTCATATATATGAGTCGATCTTTATCATTCTCTTTTTAATTTTATTAATTTGCAAATAAATGCAATTATTGTTAGTATAGTAATTATTGTTAGAATATCTAACGAAGGTCATATATGAAAGATAAATATCTAGAAAAAATGGAAGAGTGGAACAGGAACTTCTTTAAGAATTACAAGAAAATGGAGAAGAAGATCGTTGCTCAACTCGAAAAGCAGGGTCAGGAATATTTTATACTTAATGATTGTTATCAAATGTTGGGAAGATTCGAGCCAACCTTATCAGAATATTGCGAAATATGTGAAAAGCTGGGAAAGAATGAAGGTGGATTAATACTCCATTATATGCACCTGAACGATATTCCAAATGTCATAAAACAACTGAAATTCGTAAAAAATACAAAAAACTATTTTATTTATAAAGATTTCGATAAATATCAGGATTCGGGAAAAGTTCTTCAAAGTAAATATATTTCTATCAAATATGATATGAATTTGGAAGAGATAGCTAATTTGATCTTTGAACAGACTAATAAAATAGACAGGTTCATAGCTAAAGAATGGAAGGGTCTATTACCGCCTGTTATCAGAGTTGTATTAATGGACCATATAGGTCCAACTTCTTACAACAGAGATCTATTTGAAATGTTTTTACCTGTGAAAGATATGAAAAAAAATGATACATTGCTGATTGTATCTAATATTGTACATGAAACATTCCATCTGGTGAATTCTGAGATCATTAAGAATACAAAATTCGGGAATGATCTGACAATGAATTCCTTTAAACTTTTACTTGAAGGATATGCACAGCTTATTCAGGATAAATTCAATAAAGAGGGTGACGATAAAAGAAAGGCAGCTGATTTTTATGCTCGTGAAATAGCGGTTAAAGGAGTTTTTCATTTCTCTGACTTGAAAGAAAAATGGAATAAGTTATTTTCTGAAGCTGAAGTTAATATACATACTTTAGCTCTTTCTTTCGCATTTTTTCTTGAGGATAAATTCGAATATGAAAAATTAAAACGATTATTTTTTCCTTTGGAAGAAGTTAAAGAGGGTTCATGGCTGGAATATGAGGAGAATTACTTCGGTCAAAAAATAGATGATCTGCTGGATGAATGGAAAGAAGGTCTTATTCGAAATAAAGCTTTAGTAAAAGAGATCGAATCTGTTAAAACTCCTGATATTTGTCTGAACTGCAAAAAATATAAAGATCTTACAGACAAACTTGATTGTACGATTGATAGATTCAGGCAAAAAAATAAAAATAAATTTGAGTGTAACAGGTTCGATAAGGAAATCAATACAATAGTGATATACAGATCAAAGTCCGGTTTTGTAAAAAAGTATGCCGAATGGATATCCGAAGAGCTGACAGCTGACCTAAAAGAGTATTCCCAGGTATCAATAAATGATCTATCCAAGTACAGAACTATAATTTACGGTGGCGGTTTATATGTTTCAGGTATAAACGGTGTTAAGTTTATAACGAACAACATGCATAAACTTGATGATAAAAAAATAATTGTCTTTGCTACAGGAGCTTCCACAGGTAAACCGGAGGATCTTGATAACATCAAAAGAAAGAATTTTACTTACGATCAGTTAAAATCGATAAAAATATTTTACCTTAGAGGAGGTTTCGATTTTAAGAAATTGAAATTTCCTTATACAATCATAATGCGATTGATGAAATGGAAACTTAGCAGGCAGGAATTTCTTACTTCTGATGAAAAAGGAATGCTTGATTCTTTTGATAATCCTACCGATTTTACATCTAAAGAAAATATTGAAGAACTTGTTGAAGAGTGTAGAAGGAAATGAACTACCCAATTACAACACCAAGACTAATACTCCGCAAATTTACCAGCGAAGATGTTCATAAGGTATATCTAATGAGTCTGGAAGATGGTATGAAGGAATTTATTCCAGATCAGGTATATGCAAGCAAGGAAGAAGCGAAGCAGGTAGTTGAATATCTTATGCTGCAGTATCATGAGATACCAGCTCCAAATAAAACCCCTTTTGTTCTTGGAATTGTGATTAAAGATAATAATGAGCTCATAGGACATGTAGGTTTGAGCCCTTATGATTGTATTGTTGAGATCGGTTATGCTATTGAAGATAAGCATCAGGGAAAAGGATTTGCTACTGAGGCTGTTCAGGCAATGACAGAATGGTCATTAAAAGAGTTGAAATTAAATTCAATTTGGGGTATAGTTGACAAGATGAATTCAGGTTCGATAAAAGTTCTGGAGAAAGCAGGATTTATATTTCAGGGAGAAATTAAGAATAAATTGAGATATAAAATGAAACAGAGGATATAAAGATGAGCAGATATTTATTGTTAATGCGTGGAGATCAGTCATCATTTGTTGGTCGTAGTGAAGAAGAGCAGAAAGCTATAATTGCTGATTATATTGACTATGCTGATGAATTAGATAAAAAAGCCAAAATGCTCTACGGTGATGGTTGTTCATACCATTCAGTTCTTTTAAAAGGTGATGAAGTAAAGCAGGATCCGTTCGTTTATACAGATAAGCAACTTTCAGGTTTTTATATGATCGAAGCTGAAAATGATGAAGAAGCACAGAGCTTAGCCAAAGAATGTCCGGCATTAAAACACGGTGAGAGTGTAGAAGTTGTAAAACTTGGTCACTAAGGAGATTTTATGAAAAAAGTTAAAGGTATTGGTGGAATATTCTTCAAATGCAAAGATCCTGATAAGGTTAAAAAATGGTATAATAAACATTTGGGCTTGCAAACTGATGAATATGGTACCAATTTTGTTTCAAGAGACGATGAGAATCCTGATGAAAAGACCTTTCTTCAGTGGAGTCCTTTCTCTGATAAAACTGATTATTTTTCTCCCGGTGAGAAAGATTTTATGATAAATTACAGGGTGAACGATCTGACAGCCCTGATGAAAGAACTGAAAGCAGAAGGTGTAAAGATCATTCATGATATTAAAGTTTATGATTACGGTAAATTTGCACAGATAATGGATATTGAAGGTAATCAGATAGAACTTTGGGAACCATGTGCTGCAGAGTATGAAAAAATGGTAAAGGAAGAGAAAAGTGAAAAATGAAAAGAAGATATTAAAAGACTTATATAAATTCAATCAGGAAACGAATTCGTACATAGTTGAAGTTAAGCTAAAATCCTACACGGACATATTTAATGAACTTGATCCTTCACCTATAAAAAAAAGAGATCTTGATCAGGATTTTATAAGCTATATGGATGATTCTTTTGAATATCTTCCGTTAAACTGTAAAGTTGAGCTGCATTTTCATATTCCTGAAAAGTATGAAGATATTGAGAAGGAAAAAAGGATCAGGACAGGTATAAAAAATTATTATGATTTTATGATGCTTTTTGTAATGAAACAGATCAAAAAACTTCGTAAAGAAGTCGGTATATTCATTTTAATCTCAGTTTTTTCTTTATTTACCTCCTTCTTTCTTTCATCAACAGTAGAGACAAATTATTTTTATAAGATCATCATTGAAGGATTTAACATTGGTGGTTGGGTTTTTCTTTGGGAGGCAATAAACATTATCATTTTTAAGATCAGAAAGCTAAAAGACGAAATAGTGAGATATGAAAGGATCAGTACTACACCAATAAATTTTTTCAGTAAATAAAATTGTTAGACAATCAGGTGTATTAATATGAAAATCAAGTCAATAAATCCGTATACAGAAGAAGTAATGGCCGAATATGATCTTCTGAAATGGGATGAAACATTAGAAAAGATAAATGAAGCAAGAAACACTTTTTATGCATGGAAAGGTACAGATATCAAGGTCAGAGTGAGATTGCTTAGGAATCTTGCAACTGTTCTCAGAGTGAATAAAAAAAAATATGCTGAGACCATTACAAAAGAAATGGGTATGATAATAAGATCATCTACTGCATCAGTTGAAAAATGTGCATGGCTTTGTGATTATTATGCTGATAATGCTGAGAAATTTCTAAAAGATGAGCATATTGAAACTCAGAATCAGAAGAGTTATATATCGTTCGAACCTTTAGGAATCGTATTTGAAATAATGCCTTGGAATTTTCCTTTCTGGCAGGTGTTCAGACAGGCAGTTCCTTCAATTACAGCCGGAAATGTTTGTATTTTAAAACATGCTTCAAATGTTCCGCAATGTGCTTTAGCAATTGAGGAAATATTTTCTGAAGCAGGATATTTTGACGGAGTGTTCACGACACTACTTGTAGATTCAAAAACTGCAATGAGAATAATTGATGAAGATCTTGTAGATGCAGTTTCATTGACAGGTAGTAATAATGCCGGAGAAAAGGTCGGAGAAATAGCAGGTAAGAGGATAAAACCAATGGTCTTAGAACTTGGTGGTTCAGATCCGTTCATTGTTCTCGAAGATGCTGATATCGATAAAGCTGTTAAAGCAGCAGTACTCTCAAGAACGCTCAACAGTGGTCAAAGCTGTATTGCTGCTAAAAGATTCATCGTGATGGATTCTATAGCAAAAGAATTCAGTGAAAAATTTATTTCAGGAATGAATAAGCTTAAGATCGGTGATCCACTTGATGAAAGTACTGATATTGCACCTCTTGCTAGACCTGAATTCGTTAAAGAGCTTCAGGTACAACTCGAAGATACTGTGAAAAAAGGTGGAAAAATATCTAGGCAGCAGGAAAGACCTGAAAAAGGATATTTCTTTTCTCCATGTGTAGTTTCTAATACAACTGAAGATATGAAAGTTATAAATGAAGAAGTTTTCGGACCGATCGCACCAATAATTGTAGTTCAAACAGAAGATGAAGCTGTAAGAATAGCTAATAATACTGAATACGGACTTGGTGCTGCAATTTTTACAGAGAATATTGAAAGAGCAGAGAGATTAGCGAAACGGATCCAGGCAGGAACTGTAGCTATAAATGACTTTGTTAAATCTGATCCGAGACTACCTTTCGGTGGAACGAAAAAATCCGGTGCGGGAAGAGAACTTTCAGAATTAGGGATTAAAGAATTTGTAAATAAGAAGACTATCGTAGTTGGGAAATAAAAAAGAATAAACTTTATTCAGAATATATTTCCATAATACAGTCTTTACAATTAAACTCAAGCCTGAATTTTTTCTCTTTTAATACAAGATATAGAGGTTCTGAAAAGCTGTTTATTTTCTTAGTATCCACTGGACAATTCCCTAACCAATGCTTCATACAATGCTTTGTGGTCATCACTCTTTTAATACTATGATTATCAGAAATCTCAGCAGCAAACTCATTTATTTCCGCACCATGTTTTTTATAAAATCTCTCAGCATATTCGTTTGATATATTGAACGAACTATCGAGTATTTTTTCAGGATATTTTATTCCGGAGATCTTCTGTCCAGCAATTGATACTGGAAAACTACCTATTCTTACTTTTAAGACAGCCGAAATTATCTCTCTTCTTTTTTCATTGAGAACTGACAAAGGGATAAAGTATTTATTTTCGGGATCAAGCTCAATTTTATCAAAATAAAAAATGCTGTCCCCGAGTTTAGAGAACTGTTTTTTCCAATTCTCAAATAAACCTTCAGGTTTATTCGCTATGATCTTAACATGGTTAAATTCTATTTCTGCTTGATTATTATCCTCATCAGTAGCAGTTATTTTAAAAACCCCGTTTTTCTCCTGAACTTTGAAGGAAAGACCAATTCTTCTCTCAGTTCCATTGATAACTGCTTTCTCAAAAGACGGATTCTCGTTACGATAAATTTCTATACCTTCAGAATCCGGAATAGTCTTATTGGGATAAATGCGTTCAACTTCAACTTT
This sequence comes from Candidatus Delongbacteria bacterium, assembly GCA_016937995.1. Lineage (GTDB taxonomy): Bacteria > UBA4055 > UBA4055 > UBA4055 > UBA4055 > WTAK01. Next base: position 26,279 of record JAFGVM010000088.1, on the reverse strand, counting down.
ATTTATATTAACTCCGGTAAGCTTATTATTTTTGTTGAACCAGCATATCCCTTCTCCGTTTTTTAGGTCATGAACTCTATCGAGTGTAAAATAGTCATAGGAAATATTTTTGATCTTACCGATAAATTCTCCCAGCGATTTCTGATAATCCGGAGAGATAACTTCTTCTTTACGGCCGTTGAAAAAATATTTTGTAAATCCTCTGTTAAAAGTTTTATTTAAGTCGGGTTCATACTTCAATTGAACTTTACCTGATGATGCACGTGTATACTTTCCGTTACTGTTTTCAATTATTCTGTCTATCTCATTGCTGTATGCAGCAGTTACATTTCCCACATATGCCTCATCTTTTAATCGCCCTTCTATCTTGAATGAAGTAACACCGGCATTGATCATTTGATCCAGATTACCTGATAAATTCATATCTTTCAAAGATAGTAAGTATTTGCTTTTTGCCAGTACTTTACCACTTGAATCTTCAAGATCAAATGGAAGACGGCATACCTGCATACACTTTCCTCTGTTGGCACTTCTGCCTGATAAATACTGAGAAAAATAGCATCTTCCGGAAAATGAAACACACAATGCTCCATGAACAAATGCTTCCATTTCTATTCCAGGAACCTTTTTACTGATCTTTTCGATCTGATCAATCTCCAGTTCTCTGGCCAGTATAACCCTTGAAAAACCAGTGTCTCTGAGAAATCGGATATGTTCAGGATCTGAATTATTACACTGTGTCGAAGCATGTACAGGAATTGGGGGTAGGTGCATTTCAAGTATTCCCGTATCCTGGATTATCAATGCATCTGCTCCTATAGAATATGCTTTTTCGATAGATCCTTTTATGATCTCTGTTTCCTCATTATAAAAGATCGTGTTGAGAGCTACGTAGACCTTTGAATAATACTGATGTGCAAATTTGATCAGTTCTTCTATGTCTTCCCATGAATTACCTGCTGCTGATCTAGCTGAAAGTTCAGGTCCTCCTATATAAACTGCATCGGCACCTGAAAGGATGGCAAGTTTACCTGATCTGAGATTTTTTGCAGGTGAGAGAAGCTCAAGTTTTATTTGTGATATTTGATCCATTCAGGAATATTAACATTCAAATTGAAATAATGCAATTTTTTTGATATTGTAACTGACGTTCAAATAGTATAAATTATACTGATTCAAAACAAAATATGCAGGGATAAATATGAAAGCAGTGATTTATAATGGTAATGAATTTCAGGTTATTGAAAAAGAAACACCTTCACCTTCAGGAAGAGATCTTTTGGTCAGGATAAAAGCAATTTCAGTGAATCCTATTGACACTAAAGTAAGAAAGATACTTGAAGGAACAAATTCATCTAAGATCCTGGGGTGGGATGCGGCAGGAATAGTAGAAGCTATTGGAGATGAAGTTAAGAATTATAAGGTTGGTGATAAAGTATTTTATGCCGGAGATATAAACAGAGACGGTTCATATGCGTCTCATCAGATCGTTGATGAAAGGATAACCGGAATTAAACCTGAAAATCTAAGTTATGAAGAATCCGCAGCAATGCCTTTAACTTCTATAGCTGCCTGGGAAGCTTTATTTGACAGAATGAATATTGATCCTGAAAAAGACAAAGGTAAAAGAATTTTGATCATAGGTGGAGCGGGAGGAGTAGGTTCAATAGCAATTCAGCTGGCAAAAAAAGTTGCTGGTCTTAAAGTAATAACCACAGCATCAAGAGAAGAATCGAAAAACTGGTGTAAGTCTATGGGAGCCGACGGTGTTTTAGATCACAGAAAAGATCTAAAAGCGGAAATGGAACAGCTGAAAATCGATAATTTTGATTATATTCTTTGTCTGAACAGCACTGATCACTATTTTAAAACAATGTCAGAAATCATTAAACCTCAGGGAAAAATATGCAGTTTGGTTTCAACAGAAAAAGACCATGATCTGGATATTCTCAAGAAAAAAAGTGTCACATTTGTGTGGGAGTTCATGTTCACAAGATCAATGTTCACTACAGAAGATATTGGAGAACAGGGTATTATTCTTAACAGGATATCCAAATTGTTGGACAAAGGCAGGATCAAGTCGACTTTATCATCAACTCAGGATGTCATATCCGTAGAAATATTGAACAGGTCACACCAATTGTTACAGTCCGGTAAAGCTATAGGAAAAATATCGATTTCGGGTATTTTATAAAACGGGAAACATTTTTTTATAGAATTTTTCTGAGAAATGTATTATTTTACTGAGTCATGCTATACATAATACAATGTTATGGTATGTAGAAACTTATTATGTTAATGTGATTTATATCACTGACTTATTAGCAAAGCGACACTAGATTACTTAAATATAAATGCGAAATAATTGCAAATGAGTTTAAAAAAGATAAGATGAAAAAATCCTAATCAAACCAAAAGGGGAGAAAACATGAAAAAAATGATGACAGTGCTTCTGGGTGTTTTACTGGCAGCAAGCGTTTCAAACGCAGCATTGATCAGCAACGGTGAGATCGCGGCTAATATCGCTTTAACTACTGCTTTAACAGTAGGTGCTTACCCGACTAACACAACAACAGGAACACCTGCTCCGGTAGTAGCAGGAAACGCTTTGGATGTTGATGTTGTAACAGGAATCACAATTGATGACAACAGTATCGCAGGTTGGACTTTGGATATTGTTGCAGGTACCGGAGTTCTTACAAATGCAACAAACGGTGCTACAATGGCCTACACTCTTACAATGGCTAACGTTGGTGGTACTTTAGGTACAGGTCTTACATTGAACGCTACAACACCTTTAACATTAGGTGCTGCTGCTATAACCGCAACAGGAACTGCAACAACAGGTACAGCTGCTTACAGCTTCGATTTGAATATGGATGTTACCGCAGCTGAAACTGCAGGTAAATTAGCCGGTGATTACGTTGATACAATTGCATTTACACTTGCATCAAATGACTAATACTTTTCATATGTTGAAAAGTTACTAAGCAAATTGGTGGGATCAAATAAAATTGATCCCGCCATAAATTTAAAAAGAGAGAAACTAGTAAATTAACATGCTACATAAAACAAAACATATTTTAACAACCGTCATATTTCTCTTTGTATTAAATGCATTTTCTCAGGGAACAGCCGTAACTGTCGATTCATATCCGAGTAATCTCGCAACAGGTATTCCAATTTCCATAAGCAGTGGTGTCGGTTGCACAACTGTCAATGTAGTTTCAGGAATTGAGATCAAGGACAGAAGTCTTAACGGATGGACTTTATTTATAACTTCTGCAAACGGGACATCTACACAACCGAGATTACAACATGAGATCAATAATACAACAATTGATTACAATCTTGAAGCGAATTATAACTCTGGAACTCTTGCTGCAGGATTAACATTGGTTCCACCATACAATACAACTTTGGTATTCAATGCAAATACAGCCTTAATTACAACAACAGGTACAACCACTCAAAGAACTAATAAATTGAATTTTGATCTCAGAATGACCATTGCGGATGCTGCAACAGTCGGTAAGTTAGCTGGTAATTACACAGATCAATTAACTCTGGTTTTAGCATCAAACGATTAAAACTTTCAGGATTTGAAAATGATTAATAAGAAAATTACGATTTTATATATAACTCTACTCACCTTGATATTGAACGCATATACTTTTGGCCCTTCTGTAGTTACTTTAACTACAAATGGAAATTCATCGAGTTACTTATATACTATATCCAATCAGGAGGACAGACCGATCCCTATTGATATAAGCATATTAAAGTTGACAAAGGATATTGATGGAAATCCTGTTCAGGGCGAGGAAGTGCATGACGATTTCGTGATCTATCCTGCTCAGTTCATATTAAAAAAGAATGAGGAAAGATCGATACAGGTCCGTTATGTTGGTAAACAGGATATTGAAAATGAGCTGAGTTACACAATCTTTTGTAAAGAGATCGAACTTCCAAAGAAGAAAAATAATGACGTCAGTTTTTCTGCAAGCATAAATGTTCTTATGAATTATGCAGGAAGATTATATGTAAAACCTATTAATGCCAGTCCAGATATTGTAATTGAGTCAATAGGTGCTCCTTTAAGCGATAAAGGAGAACAGGAACTGGAAATAGTTTGTATAAACAATGGCAATCTTCACGGGAAATTGACAAGTGCTTCATTCCTGATTAGACAGGGTGCAAGAAAGGAAGATAGTGGTAATCTTAAGCCGTTGATTTTGACCATGAATGAAGTTCCTGCTATGGCTTCATCTATATTAGCAAAAAGTAAAAGAAGATTCAGAATCCTATGGCCTGAACAGATACCATTGGGTCAGATAAATGTTGAACTAATTAAAGAGTAACCTTGAAATTTAAAAGTGAAATATTGATCATACTTGTATTGTTATTGACCGGGATGTTATATTCTGATCTTCAGAAGGAGTTCGATCTTTTAGCAATGGCTGATATAGATTCAGATTATGAGCTTTTAGCTTCACAGGAACCGATTGCACTGGATGAACCAGATATTAATAATACTAATTACGATGATCTTTTTTACGAGGTGTTCGGTTATAAACAGGTTAAACCTTACAAGTTGCTTGTACCATACATAATAAACGGTAAAAGAGTAGGTAAGATAGAAGTATTCCTGAAGAAAGGTGCTGATCAGATACACGTAAGAAAAACTACATTGTACAAACATCTTGCAAAAGTTATAAATAAACCCTTAATGGAATGGCTTGTCGGTGCTACTTTGAATTTAAGTACCATAAATCTTGCTTTTTTAGAGGAGAATAATATCTATACTGATTATGATGAACAGATGTTGCGATTTGAGATCAGTGTACCTCCAGAATATATCAAACCCAACACTTCAGAATTAGGTTATAACAATGCACCAAGCAGTATTGACTTTGCCTTATCACCGAGTAATTATAGCGGATTTTTAAATCTCAGGGCATCACAGTTATTAAAATTCACTTCTTATGAGGAAAATGACTTCAGCAGCAATCCGTTCTCATTGAATTTTGATGGTGCGATAAATATCTACAAAGTGGTTCTGGAAGGTTTGGGTGAGTATTCAGATAACGGTGACATTCAGAGAAGAATGACAAGATTGGTATATGATCAACCTGAGTATATGTTCAGATATTATTTAGGTGATCTTAACATTCCGATAATTGGGTATCAAACTTCTCCTTCAATGGCTGGAGTAGCCTTTACAAAAGATTTTAATTTACAACCCTATAAGACTACTCAGCCTGAAACAATGAACGGGGTTGTGATCCTAAGACCTTCTACAATTGAAATATATGCCAACGATGTGTTAATGGAGAAGATGAACGTTAATCCCGGTCCTTTTAATTTAAAGCAGGCGGCATTTAATCACGGTGTGACCAATATCAAGGTTATTATCAGGAACGATATCGGTGATGAAGAAGTGATCGACCTAAATTCATATTTTAACAATCTTCAATTGAAGAAAGATCTTGATCAGTATTCGTTTAATGTGGGAGTTACGAGCCAAGTATATGACGGTAAGATAAATTACAGTGACGAACCGATAGTATCTATGTTCTATCGTAGAGGTTTAACAAATAATATTACACTTTCAGCATATTCACAAGCAAAGATGGATCAGTACATGTTCGGTTTAGGCAGTAATTTTGGTACAGTGTTCGGGAATTTTGATGTTGATCTGGCATTAAGCGGTACTGATTCAATTTCAACCGGTGTTGCTACAAGACTGTCTTATAATTATTTCAATAACAATTATCATCAAAATCCGTTTCACAGACAATGGAGAGGTACGATAGAGTTTTTAGGTGAAAACTATGCAAATCTGAATGAACTTACACCTCGAAACCTAGTCTCATATATCATCTCAGGGTCGGTATCGCAGAATATTACTGAGACAATAAATACTTCTCTAAGTGCTTCATACGGAATTGGAAGAGAGACCCAGCCGGATACCTATACGTATTCATTTTCAATAGCTAAGAGAATGTCATCAAGCATGAGGGTATCCTGTACGATAACAAACAGAGACGGTAATTCATCACTTGATCCATGGAGAGCAAGCCTTAACCTGACCTATAATCCACCTATTAACCATGTATTCAATACGGTATATGACAGTAAATATAATTCTGGAAGAGTTAATTGGGATTATCAGGCACCTGATGGTAGCTTGATGAACAGTCTTTCTACTAATAGATCTGAGTATTCTCCTGTATCAGTTTCAAACACAACCTCATATTCCGGTAACCGTGGAAATTTATCTCTCAATTATGATTTCAATGAATCCGATGATGGAATTAGGAATAATACAGTAAATCTGAGAGGTGGAACAGGTATAGTTTTCGTAGGAGGCCATTTCGGCTGGGGAAAACTTGTTAATAATAGCTTTGCATTAATAAAACCGAACAAAGTGATCAAAGATTATAAGGTAGGGATCAATAGAACCCGTGATGGTAATTACCAATACTCATCCGATCGTTTTGGTCCAGCTATTTTTACTAACTTACTTCCGTACAGGGTCCAGGAATTTAATGTTGAACTTCCAGACCTTCCAATGGGATATGAAGTTAATTCGGACGGACACATACTATTACCTACTTACAAAAGTGGATTTTTAATAGATATTGAAGGTAAGGCATATATTTTTGCCAAAGGTCAATTAGTGGATCAGGAAAATAGACCAATAGCTAATGCTGTGGCTGAATTGGTACCGTATGGAAAATATGATGAGGATTATACAACTATCTTTACTAACAAAGCAGGATATTTTTATGCATATGGACTAAAACCGGGTAGTTACAGACTGTTCCTTGAATCTGAAAAATATGAACCTATAATAATCAGGATCGCAAGAAACACTGAGGAAGGATATTGTAAGCTAGGAACATTAGTAGCTAAGTAAATTTTAAATTACTATTGACCCTTTTTTTAAGACGTAATGTCAGTTCACCGAATAAATATTCCATATGTTCATTTGCTTCAGTATCTCCAATTATCTCTAAAGCATTAATGACAGCTTCTATTGTTGATACCTGTTCAGGATGAACGGGTGACCGGAGTTGATCTTTTCTGATCTGCCCTAATGGAAGTCTGACTTTAATTGCTTTTTGCAAAGCAATATCTGAACGGAACATCTTTCCCGCCTGGTTATAATTTCCATCCAGCACTATCAGATTAACAGGTTTATCAAAATTCTGCAGAAGTTCTCTGTTCAACTCTTTTGAAGCATCGGGATACAGTACAATATTTATGTGTTGTGAGGATATAATGCTGTTTATATCAGTATTGACATCTTTCTCGCCTTTGGTTACCAAATTGCAGTTGTTAAGTGTTAAATAAGCTATTTTTGCAGTGTTTGAGACTTTTCTCTTTTCTTTGTTATGCATTAATATGGAAATTCTTGTATCAAGGTTGAATTTTTTAATTTCTGAGCAGATACAAATGTCTTTATACAATCTGCATAACGGACAGAATTTATTTTCATCTTTCTTATAGTTTCTCATTCAGGTAATATAAATAAAATAATCAGCTTTAATAGACTTTTTTGTGAAGATATCCGATTCTATGGTCTTGATATTTCATACTTGTCAATTGTCGATGTAAATTGTTTGATTCTAAAAATATAAATTATTAAAGTTGAAACTGATCTTCAATTTATGTAATATTGTAGGTGATCTTAACAAACATCATCTGGGCATATGAAAAAAAAAGCGAGACTATCTATTAAAGGTTCATATTGCGGTGCCTGTACCTATGCAATTGAGCACGCGGGAAGGAAATTGCCCGGTGTTTCTGATGTTTTTGTTGACATTGCAAAAAAAGAGATCACTGTTCAATATGAAGGAGACGGAAAAATTTTAAATGAAATAATCAAAATGGTTGATAAACTTGGACATGAAGCCTGCCTGATAGATCAAAATGTTATTGAAACTACTTAATGAGTGAGAAAAATGACTGATAAAAAGAAAAATCCAGTTGTAAGATGGCTACTTCCAATGAAAAAAGTAATGTGGGCATTAACTCCGGCTTTAATTGCGTCTGTTTATTTTTTCGGCTGGAGAGCTTTTATAATGTTTATTGTAGTTAACATTTTTGGTTTTTTAGCGGAGTATTTTTTTGCCAGACACTATAGCGAACCTGTATCCTCTTCTGTATTTGTTACAAACTTTCTGTTTGTCATGATAATTCCGCCAACTCTTCCATACTGGATGGCTGTGGTCGGGATCGTTTTTTCTGTTATTTTCGGAAAAATGGTCTTTGGCGGTTTTGGAAAAAATATATTTAATCCCGCACTGGTGGGAAGAGCTTTCATATATGTTACATTTGCTTCTTATATGACAGGTAACTGGGCAAAACCTGCAATAGGTTGGTTGGGAGGACTTGTAAAATACACTCCCGATGCCATTACTTCTGCTACTGTTCTTTCAACAGGGGAGAATATTGACAAGGTTTTTTACTTAAACGCTTTTTTGGGAAATATTCCCGGTTCCATCGGAGAGACCTCAGCAATTTTACTTGCTGTCGGCGGACTTTATCTATTGAAACAAAAGATCGCGAGTAAAACTATAGTCATCTGGACACTGATCGGAATGCTGGTAATTCAGGGTATTCTCGGGAGCTTTGGAATAACTGGTAATATTGATCTTTTGACCTCTATTCTTTCGGGCGGATTTATTTTAGGACTCTTTTTTATGGCTACTGATCCTGTTTCAGCACCAAAAGAAGAAACTGCAAAAATGATATACGGTATATTTATTGGCGTCATGACCTCGGTTATAAGAACATTTTCTGTCTGGCCGGAAGGTATGATGTTTGCGATCCTGCTGGCAAACATGTTCGCACCACTTATGGATACGGGGGTAAAAGAGTGGAAACAAAGAAAGAAAGCTAAACAAATGAAGGCCACATAGGAGATTTTATGGCAAAGAAAAATAAAACAGCTGCAAGGATCAAAATGGTTGTTTTCATGTTCTCGATCACCTTTGTTTTTGTAGTTTTGCTTTCATTTGTTCATTTGTATACAAAATCCAGAGTTACAAGAAATGAGAAACTGTTTCTGAAAAGATCCGTCTTATACACTGCTGATATGCAAATTCCAAATAGTGATGAAGATCTTGATATATTTTTCAGTGAAAATGTTACTGAAACTGCGGGAATAAATTCAATTCCTGAATACAGATTTAAAAACAGTTCAATTGTTATATACACGATTGACGGAGCAGGTCTGTGGGGAGTCATCAGAGCTCATGTCGGTTTTGATTCTAAAACCGGTAAAATGACAGGCATTGATTTCATAAAACAGAGTGAAACACCGGGTCTGGGAGCAAGAATTGCTGAAGACTGGTTCAGGGAACAGTTCAGGGGAAAAAAAGGTCCGTTTACATATGTACCTGAAGGTGAGAACGATACTGAGAGTCAGTTCGATGCTATTACCGGTGCTACTGTGACCACAAAAGCAATAAAAGATATAGTTAATAAAGTTACAGCAATTAACAATGCAGAATGGAAGAGAGTGAATAATGAATAATAAAATAAATAAGATCACATTAGCAAATCTGGGGAGAGATAATCCTGTATTTGTTCAGATCCTGGGCATTTGTTCTACACTTGCTGTTACAAATGTTTTAAAAAATACAGTGGTGATGAGCATCGGGCTTGTTTTTGTTACTGCTCTTTCAAATGTGACAGTTTCTATTTTAAGAAAACAGATCCCTACAAGGATCAGAATGATGGTAACAACAATGATAATAGCTTCATATGTTATTCTTGTTGACATTGTTTTAAAAGCCTATCTTCCGGATGTATCAAGACAACTTGGTCCATATGTCGGGCTGATCATAACTAATTGTATTATAATGGGCAGAGCAGAAGCGTTTGCTTTAAACAACAAACCGTTCATTTCATTTGTGGATGGAATGAGTTCCGGAATAGGATATACATATGTACTCCTCATTATAGCTTTCTTTAGAGAGCTGATGGGTTCCGGTACGGTTTGGGGATTTACTGTTTTAGGTTCCTGGTGGGTTAAATGGTCTATCATGGTTATGGCTCCGGGTGCTTTCTTTATGCTTGCTGTCTTTATCTGGATAGTGAAAGGTGTGATTATCAAAGATCCTGAGGAGGTAAAATGAGTGAAGGAATAGGTGTTTTCGGGATATTTTTTGCCGCTATTTTTACCAGCAATATACTTCTCACACTGTATCTTGGAACCTGCTCATTTCTTGCGGTTTCAAGGCAGGTCAAAACTGCGGTCGGTCTGGGTTTTGCGGTGATCTTTGTTATGACGGCCACAAGTGCTTTAAACTGGCTGATCTACAATTTTTTACTCAAGCCTTTTGATCTGGATTATCTCAAGTACATAGTTTTTATCATTGTAATTGCCGCCTTTGTACAGATTGTTGAAATGGTTATAGAAAGAGTAAGCGAAACCCTTTATACAGCTTTAGGAATATTTCTTCCTCTGATAACTGTGAATTGTGCTATACTTGGTGTGAGTCTTTTTATGATAATCAGAAATTATACTTTTTCTCAATCAGTTTCATTCGGCCTTGGTTCCGGTGTAGGATGGATGATAGCAATTATTGCGATGGCAGGAATAAGAGAAAAACTTGCGAATGCAAGGATACCCAAAGGTCTAGAAGGGGCGGGTATAACTTTGATCATTGCTGGTATTATGGCTATGGCATTTATGGGTTTCACTGGGATGATGGGACTTAGTTAGTGGTAAGTGATAAGTTTAAAGTGGTAAGTGGGTAGGAGTATTTAATGTATCTTCAATGGATAGAGCTTGTTTATAGTGTTCTGGTAGTTTGCGGAATTTCCACTGTTCTCGCCATTCTGATGGTGATCGCCGATGCAACAATTGGAAATTACGGTAAAAAAAAACTGATTGTAAATAATGATAAAGAGTTTGAAGTTGAAGGTGGAAATACAGTATTAACCACCTTGAAAGAGCAGGGGATCTTTATACCTTCAGCCTGTGGAGGAAGAGGGTCATGCGGTTTATGTAAGCTGAAAATCGATGAAGGCGGTGGAGATTATCTTCCCACAGAGCTTTCCTGGATAACAAAAGAAGAGCAGAAAGATAATATCCGTCTATGTTGTCAGTTGAAAATGAAAAATGATCTTAAAGTAACTGTCCCGGATGAACTTTTAGAAATAAAAGAATATGAGGTAAAAGTTGATAAAATAGTTGATCTGACACATGATATTAAATGTATTACATTTGTTTTTCAGGGTGACGACAAGATGGAATTTAAAGCAGGTCAGTTCGTTCAGCTTGAAGTACCTGAATACGAACTCTGTGAGGAAACAGTTTATCGTGCCTATTCAATTTCATCTGTTCCAAGTGAAAATAAAAGATTCCAGCTCCAGATAAAGTATGTTTCGAACGGAATATGTACAACCTATGTACACAAGCATATGCAGGAAGGAGAAATAATTAAAATGAATGGCCCTTATGGAGACTTTTATCTGACTGATACTGATTCTGAACTGATATTCATGGCAGTAGGATCAGGTATGGCTCCTATAAAATCTATTTTGATGGATATGCTTGAAAGGGGAATAAACAGGAAGGCAACCTTCCTTTTTGGGGCTAAAAATACGGATGATCTTTTCCTGGTCGATGAACTAAAATCACTTGAGAAGAAATTACCTGACTTTAAGTTCGTTCCAATTATATCAAGACCGGAAGAAAGTAAAGATTGGAATGGAGAAACCGGTAGACTTTCAGAAATATTACCCAAATATTTAAAAAAACCTGAGAATACTGAAGCATATCTTTGTGCAGGCGAACGAGTAATAATTTCGTATAAGCAAAAATTGATGGAATTAGGTATTCCGGAAAATAAAATATTTTATGATAGCTTTGGATAGGAGGTTTTATGAAACAGTCACCACAACTTAAAAAAGCAGAAGAAGCTATGAAGCCCGGAGTTATTACGGGTGAGGGATTTCTAGGTAAAGACAAAAGACATTTAATAGACATTTTGATAGAGGATGATGCTGAAGTTAGCAGATCAGGTCTGTCACATGATATCATTGCAGAGAAAATGAAATTCTTTAAAGAAGAAGGTATAAAGGGTGAGGGCTTACCTGTATGTGTTGGTGATAACTTTGAGGTTATTGTTGAGAGTGTTAGAGGAAAACTTGCCTGTCCCTTTGGTGAACCAGGTTTGATCTCAAAAAACAATATTGGAGTTATTAATACAAAGATCAAGCAAGAAATTCACTTCACAGATTTTCATATACATATGATCGAAGAACACGGTTTTTACCAGGGAAAAGGATCTCCGTACAGGATCTCTCCTAAAGAACTGATCGAGATATTAGAGATCGAACCAAATGAATAAATTAAATATAAGCTATAGTAAAAAGGCGGTCAAATGACCGCCTTTTTGCTTATTTTTCTTCCTGATAATGCGTCGCATTCTTCGATAACTTGCCATGGAGTTCTTTACGATAGAAATCGTATGTCATGGGTTCAAGATCAGTATTGAGTGTTGCTGCATCGGTAACAATTCCGATAAAAATAGTATGAGAATCACTGTCAATAGTTCTTATTACCTCACATTCAACATAACCGATCATCTTCTCTCTAATATAAGGAGCACCGTTCTTACCAAGAACATATTCACTATTTTTGAATTTATCAAAGTCTCTTCCTGTTCTGAATCCAAAGTGTCCAATATCCTTCATTTCACATTTGTTAGATACTATAGAAATCGTAAAGATACCGCTTTCCTCTATAAACTCATGTGTTAAATTATTTTTGGATACACTTATAAGCATTGTAGCAGGATCCGGTGATATCTGTACAACCGTGTTAGACAGTTGAGCATTGATCTTTTCACCTTTTTTTGAACTTACGATATACATTCCATATGTAACTTTGAATAAAGTTGTAAGGTCCATAGAATCCTCTATTTATTATTTTGAATGCTTTGAATAAATTGAACACGATCATAGAATTTTGGATCTTTTACATTTGATCTCTTTAATTTTCCTCTAAAATCTGACAATTTATTATATTTGTGTTCATTCATCCAGTTTTCCAGATTTGTCAAAGATTCTTTTATTGCGGATAGAGAATTAATGTACAATGAAGATACCATCTGCACTGCTTTAGCTCCGGCAAGGATTTGTTTTATTATACCTTCACCGTCATGAATACCAGTTGCTGCGATAAGATCAGTTTCAAGAAAATCTGAACAAATTGCTGTCCATCTAAGTGTATTTACGATCTCTCCCGGAGAAGAATATGGATGTCCGTTTATAAGAGATTCCGATTTAATATCAATATCCGGATTCAAGGATCTGTTAAAAAGTACTAGTCCTGAGATCTTAGTTCGTGAAATTCTTAAAAGGTCATAAGCCAAATTGTCAGAATATGGGCTTAACTTCATTGAAAATGGTATACTTATATGCTTTGTGATATCATTGATGATCTTTGAAGCTGTTTCCATGTAATTATGTTGATTTATTTTTGGATCCGATGGAAGATTATATAAATTCAGTTCTATAGCATCAGCTCCTGAATTCTGTATTTCTTCAGCGAACTCAACCCATTTACCGTGACTGTTGCAGTTAATACTAGCTATTATCGGTATCCCGATCTCATTTTTAGAGTCTTTTATTAACTTTAAATATTTCTCAACAATGTGCTTCTCTTCGAAATATTTAACATAGTCAAGAGTTTCAGCATGTGTGTAATTTACAGTATCAGCATATACCTGATTCATGATCTGTTCTTCGAAAAGAGATTTTAATACTACCGCGCCTGCACCGGACATCTCTAATTTTTTTATACTCTCAACAGTACTGGTTAAGCTGCTGGATCCAACTATAATAGGATTTTTAAGTTTTAATCCCATCACTTCTAAAGATAAATCTGCCATACATCACTCCATAAATCAAATATTTAGTTATCTCTGAGAACTTTATCATCGTATATTTTTTCGAACTTAAGCTTATGTTCTGATTCGTCTGCAGCAAGCCTCAAAAGAAGTTTTTCAATTTCCGTTCCTGCCATTTTAGCAGCGAAAGACTGATAAAGATTTTTTGCAGCTTCCTCTCTCTTCATGGCTATTAGAATGATGTCTTCAAAGTCCATATCATCTGAAGGTTCTCCTTCGACCAGGTAATCGCTTAAATTAAGGTCATGAATTTCTTTTTCAACAAGATTATCCAAGCCTTCTTTCCTGATATTTTCAAGTTGAACTATATGTCCTCTCTCAAAATTCTCGAATTCTTTTAGCATTTCTTTGATAGCACTGAATTTTGTTCTGGTTTGAAGATCGCTGTAAAAAGCTACAGCTTCTTTTTCTGCATCAACAGCGAAATCAATAATTTCATTGAATTTTTCTTTTTTCATTTTGTCCTCTGATCATTTAAAAATTTATTAGTAATTATTGTCTTTTAGTTCAAAGTAAGCTTGAGGATGTAAACATGCCGGACACAATTCAGGAGCTTTTTTACCTTCATGAAGATAACCGCAATTTAAACATTTCCATGTACAAGTTCCATCTTTTTCAAAAACTTTGCCATCTTCTATGTTCTTGTAAAGTTTTCTGTATCTGTTCTCGTGAGCTTTTTCGACTTCAGCAATTTTTCTAAAGCATACAGCAACATCTTTAAACCCTTCTGCTTCAGCTACTTTTGCAAATTCAGGATATAGCTCAGTCCATTCTTCATTCTCACCATCAGCAGATGCTTTAAGGTTTTCCAAAGTTGTACCGATCTTTCCTGCAGGATACATTGCAGTGATCTCAACTCCGCCACCTTCAAGAAATTTAAAAAATCTTTTTGCGTGTTCTTTTTCATTCAATGATGTTTCAGCAAATATAGCTGAAATTTGTTCAAGACCTTCTTTCTTTGCCTGTTTAGCGAAATAGTCATATCTCATTCTGGCTTGTGATTCACCGGCAAATGCCTTCAATAAATTTTTTTCAGTCTCAGTACCTTTGATACTCATAATTAAAACTCCTTTTTTTTACTTTGGAGAGTAAAAGCATCTCTTAGGAGATATTAACTCACCATTTTCTTTTAACTCTTTTATATACTTAGAAACTTCTTTGCTGTCCATGCCCAGAACCTGAGCTATATCGCCGGGTTTCATTGGTTTTCCTGCATTTTTAAACGCTTCCAATACTTTCTTTGCAGACATTTTATGCTCCTCTATTTACTTTTCCATAATCCATGAAGATTACAATACGATCTTGCTACCAGATTATCATTGAAAGGGACATAAAATTCAGCCTGAGGTTTTTCTCCTGGTTTTAAAAACTTTTTTTGTGAGTACGAACCATTGATCACTTCTATCCATTCAATATAATGTTCATCTGCCATTGGATGGTCAACTTCACCCACTTTTACGAGAATCCCGTTTTCGGTCTTTTCGATTATCGGTACGTGTTTTTCATTAGCAGCATCAACTGCATTGGCTTCCATTTTGTTCATTGGTTGACCGCAGCACACTAACTCTCCAGCTCCCTGGTGTACAACTTCAACAATATTTCCACACATTGCACACTTATAAATTTTTTGAAATTCAGCCATGATTCACTCCTTTATTTCTTTAATTCTATCAATTTCTTATATACTTCTTCAACATGACCCTTAATTCGGACATTCTTCCAGCTATGAACTAATTTGCCATCAGGGTCGATCATAAATGTGGAACGAATAGTTCCCATTGACTCCTTTCCGTACAATTTTTTTAGTCCCCAAGAACCATATAACTTATGTATGATTTTTTCAGGATCACTTAAGATTATTATCTTTAAATTATGCTTTTCATAAAAACTCATGTGGCTTTTTTGTGAATCTTTACTTATTCCTATCACTTCAGCATTCTCATCATGAAATTTATTTAACATAGTTGAAAACTCAACTGCCTCTGTTGTTCAACCTGAAGTATTATCTTTTGGATAAAAATATAATATCAACCATTTACCCTTCAGTTCTTTTAGTTCTACTATATTTCCGTCTTTATCAGGAAGTGAGAACTCAGGTGCCTTATTTCCATAAACCAGTTCCATTAAGCACCCTTTACCGGAGGTACAAATGTTCTGGTAGAAAGTTCTTTATCAAACATGAACAATCCATGACCTGAACCATTAAGCATTTTAAGTCTTTTGATTATACCATCTACATTTGCCTCTTCTTCCACCTGTTCATCAACGAACCAGTTTAAAAAGGAACGGGTAGCATGATCGTCTTCTTTTATCGCTGCGGTCATGATCTTATTTATTCTGCCTGTAACTAACTGTTCGTGCTCAAGAGCATGTTCAAAAACAGCTATTAATGATTTCCATGATTTAGGAGGAGCATCTATCTTATTAAGAACTATTTTTCCACCACGTTCAACAACATAACTATACATCTTCATAGCGTGAAATATTTCTTCTTCCCATTGTATTTTTAACCAGTTTGCGAAACCGGGATAGTCATTATCATCACAATATGCAGCCATAGCAAGATATATATATGCTGAGTAAATCTCAAAATTTACCTGGTCCACTATCATTTTTTCAATATTTTTCTTAAGCATTATTTTATTCCTCATTCAAAGTTTTATGTTTTTCAACAATTAGATCGATCAGCTTGTCCAACTCTTTAAAATCATCTTCCACAGGTCTTCCTTTAACTAAGACCGGATCGAAATAATCCACTTTTAAATTAGCAAGGAGACCTTTAAGCTGGTCAACCATTTTGCCACCCCATCCATAAGATCCAATGATACCTACAAACTTGGTTTTAGGTCTGAGTGCATTCATTAAAAATGTAGCATACACAGCAGCGGGATGTGCACCCGCAAGTACCATAGGTGTTGCTATAATAACTGTTGCGGTATCTACTAGAGACATAGCAAGCTCACCTGTATCGGTCCTGGTTAAATTGTATGGTTTAACTATAATATCTTTTTTGATTAGTTCATCTATCATGTATTCAACCATGATTTTGGTGCTTTCGTGCATTGAAACGTATGGTATCACTACTTCATTTTTCACTTTCTCTGAGATCCATTCCTTATAGGCATCAATTATAGTATTCGGAGATTTCCAGATCGGTCCATGACTGGGTGCGATCATTTTTATATCATACTTTGAAAGGATATCAATATTTTTTCTGATAGTTGATCTAAACGGCATCATTATCTCTGCATAATATCTTTTAGCACCTTCAATGACTTTTGGGTTTTCTTCCGCGAACAGCTTGGAAGATGCAAAATGAGAACCAAAAAAATCACAGCTGAACAATATGTTATCCTCTTCCAAGTAAGTGACCATTGTTTCCGGCCAGTGAACCCATGGGGTCATTATGAACTTCAATGTTTTATTACCCAGAGATAAAGTGTCACCATCATGAATAACATGGAATTTAGAATCCGGAATGTAAAGATGATCTATTTCAAAAGCCTTACATTTCTGATTGGTCACTACAACAGCTTCAGGAAAATGCTCCAGGATAAGCGGAATAGCACCAGAATGATCCTGCTCGGCATGATTTGAAACTATATAATCTATTTTTTCAATTCCGAGTTCATGCAGATTTGCTAGTAATTCCATTTCTTTCTCAGGATCTACAGAATCAATTAAGGCTGTTTTCTCGCTACCTTTAAGTATGTAAGAATTGTAAGAGGTACCATCAGGTAACGGGATCAATTCATCAAATATCTTTCTATCCCAGTCAATTGCACCCACATAGAACACGTCAGAATTTATTTTCCTAACAGCCATAATTTCTATGCCTCCTCAAAATCATCTTTTCCTACTCCGCAAATAGGACATACCCAGTCAGCTGGAATATCTTCAAAAGCTGTTCCGGGAGCAATCCCACTGTCAGGATCACCTGCTTGAGGGTCGTAAACATAACCACAAACTGTACATACATACTTTTTCATTTTGTTCTCCTATTATTCTATTTAGTGTTAATATTTAGTGTTTGTGTTTCTTTAATCATAAATATATCTTAAAAAGTCACTAGTTCAAAATTAATTATTACTTGTTTTTAGAGTTATTTTTCAAACAATTTTCACAAACACCCTTATAATCTCCATAGAATTCTTCAACCTTATGTTTGTAATTTTTAAATTTTTCAAAATATGGAAGAGAAATATCAATATCATAAATACTCTTACATTCTCTGCAAATAAAGTGATAGTGTTCAGTTGTCTTATAATCGAATCTAAGTTCATTTGAATCCATAAATCTGAATGATTTGATGATATTATTCTTGACCATCACATCGATATTGTTATAAACTGTTGTTTTTGACAGTGCAGGAGAATCAATTTTAATTGCCTGATAAATTTCATCAGCACTTGGATGCACTCTATTATTATCAAGAAACTTTAATATGTCAAGTCTCTGAGGAGTTATTTTGAGCTTATGATACTTTAGCTCTTTCACGTATTTTTGCATATCAGTCTCCTAACTATAATGTAATAGTTACAATCTAACAATAATTTCAATAATGTAATATGATTTTTATCAGAAATGCTGATTTTGAAGTATGAAGTTGTTTGTTAATTTGTTGTGATTGTAAGTTTGATCGCACTTCCTGCTTATTTAAATATTTCACCGGCCTCTTTATACCAGAAAAGTATATCAAGATGATCCATAGGGATCTGTATTTTTTTTGAAAATACTTTCATCTTATGTTCAATTTCATAGTAAACTTTTTTGTTCAGAGTTTTTGGTATTTCTTTGATCACTCCAAAAAGTACCAAGTTTTTTAAAATGTGTCTGTCAAGAATTGCAAGATCTTTTCCTAGACCGATATTTCTCAAAAAATGACTTGCTTCTTTAATTCCATATCCTTTTACATTAATGAATAACCATTCACGCAGTTCAAATGGTTTAATAGATAATAAAAAGTTTTTAAGATCTTTCAAATCACCGTTCAAATATCGATCTCTTACTTCAATTAGATATCTACTTTTATTATTGTGAAAACGAACTCCGGTAATATTCTTTTTGATCTCAGAAGCATTTCCGTGGAGCAACAAATTCTTTTCAACCAGTGTTTCAATTGATCTCCAGCAGGATTTGGCTTTTGACTGAGGTGTAAATAGGCAGAAGCAAAGTTCTGCAAAGATCTGATCATTGGTGTATGAGGATAATATTGACTCAAATTCTTTGATCCGGATTTGAATTTCATTTTTGATCTCATTGTAACTATGCATAAGGTCTTGTATCATACTCTGCTTCATATTTAAATTATTGGTTGTTGGAATTTATACAAAAAATAAAAGAATTACAATTTTAGTTTAAATTATTTAAATTCTATCATCAGTGGATAAAATCAGGTGAAAGGAGCTTTTATGATACATGTAATATCGTTGATTAGTGCAGTAATACCATCCGTTTTAATAATATGGTATTTTTATAAAAAAGATCTTTATCCTGAACCCGGCTTAGTTATAACAAAAACTTTTTTTCTCGGAATATTTATAATTATACCGGTTCTTATAGTTGCATTACCACTTTTGACGATCAATCCTTTTACCCAGGATCCTTTTAATTCAGCACTTTATTCAGCATTCATTACAGCTGCTATACCTGAAGAGTTCTTTAAATTTATTGTAATAATATGGTTCTGCATAAAGAATCCTGCATTTGATGAACCTATGGACGGAATAGTTTACGGTGTTGTTGTATCATTAGGTTTTGCCACTCTTGAAAATATTCTTTACGTAATTCAGGGAGGATGGGGTGTAGCTATTATGAGAGCTTTGACAGCTGTACCTGCTCATGCTACATGGGGAGCTATAATGGGCTTTTTCATTGGGCAATCCGTATTTGATAAAAAACATAAAGTATCAATAGTTTTAGGTTTGATAATAGCTGTATTCCTTCATGGATCATATGATACTGCTCTAATGTTCTTAAGTAATACACAGGATAGCATCGGAATTCATGAGATAATGATGTCCGAAGTTTATGCTATATTATCTTTTTTAATAGTTTTTATTTTCGGGATAATCTGGTCTTTGAGCATAGTAAAAAGGTTGAGAAAAAGACAGGAAGAGCAAAAGAGTCAGATACTTTAAAAGATAGTTCAGAGCATAGAAGTTAGAAGTACATTTCACTCCGATAAATATGCATTTTACACCATCTACGAAACATTTCGTAAAAAACTCTTGCATTAGAAAATATATTGTATTAAATTACAACTACGAACAATTTCGTAATTGGGGGTGTATAAATGTTAATCAGGGATATAAAAAGGGAATGTAATATGAAACCATCAGCAGGTGAACTTGAAATACTTCAGATACTCTGGAAGAACGGAGAAATGACAGTAAAAGAAGTAAATGAAGAAATAAACAAGGTAAAAGAATCAGGATATACTACTACTTTAAAAACGATGCAGATAATGTTCGAAAAAAAATTCATATCAAGACAATCATTAGGAAGGAGTCATGTCTATAAAGCAGATGTAACAGAAGAAGAAACGAAAAATGATCTATTGGATAAATTTATTGAATCAACATACAACGGTTCAGCAATGAAACTTGTAATGCAGGCACTGGGTAATCATGATGCCTCAAAGGAGGAGCTTGATCAGATAAGGGAACTTTTGGATGAGATGGATAAAGGCAATTAATATTTATTAACTTATAATTAAGAACGGCAGAATTTATATATGAAGGTATTATTATGAACACAGAAAGTATTATAACTTCAATGGTGAATACTCTTTTACATTCACTGTGGCAGGCACCACTTATAGCTATTTTATTATATATTTCAATTGCGGGATTGAAATTAACGAGCAGGTCAAAGTATGTATTATCTTTTTTATCATTATTTATTGTTTTAACGGTATCAATATCAACATTTATTTATTTTTCCAATCCTTATACAAGTATCACTGGTATTTCAAAAGGTCAAGCAACAACATTATCTATGACAGATGCTAATGTTGATATGATAGGTACTTCCGGGGTCGGTAGTTATTTTTATATTATTGAAGAATATGCAGAATTGATATTTATACTCTGGCTTACAGGTGTGATGATATTCCTGATAAAGTTCGGATTAGATCTCTATTACGCAAATACTATCAAGAAAAAAGAATATACAAAGATAGACGAAGTACTTTTATATAGATTCAGATCCATAGCTGAAAAAATGGGAGTGCAGAGATCAGTAGATATTTTTGAATCAGCACTGATCAAAGTTCCTGTGGTCATTGGGCATTTTAAACCGGTCATTTTACTGCCGTTAGGGCTGGTAACTAAGATACCGAATGATCAGATCGAAGCAATCATCAGTCATGAACTTGCTCACATAATAAGAAATGACTTTTTACACAATCTCATTCAGTCAGTTATTGAGATCATTTATTTTTTCAATCCCGCGATATATTTTATATCAAAACAGATCAGAACAGAAAGAGAGAACTGCTGTGATGACCTTGCACTTAAGCATTGTTCAGATTGTGCAAACCTGGCTAAAGGACTTTATAATCTGCAAAAAATGCAGGGGAATGTACCTAAACCTATCATGGCAGCAATAAACAAAGGTGATCTTCTGAGCAGGATCAAAAGAATTATCGGAAAGGAGAAAGATATGAAGAATTCATATACAGGTTTCATAGCATCAATTATCGTAATGACATTAGCATTAACATTTATCACAGGTTGTTCGTTGTTTGCCGGTGCAAAAGATGAGGTTAAAACTGAAGAAGCTAATGTAATTATCGTAAAGAAATCCTCTGATGGGGAAGATGTTAAAATGGATGTATATGTAACAGATGCAGGTAATGAGGATATGGATAAACAGATCTTTATTACAACCACTGATGATGGCAAGATCATAAAAAAAATAATTGAAACAAAAAATACTGGTGATTTAATTGAGAAAAGAGTAGAGGTTTTAGTAACACAGGATGGAGATAGTACAAAAACAATATCAGTTACAACCGATGGAGATGAAAATGTGTGGATAAATAAGGATGGAGAGAAGCATATTGTAAAAAATAATGGCAAGAAAATGATCTTTATTAATGGTGATGATTTTGCCGATCTATCTGAGTTGGATGAGCTATCCGAATTAGATGATATAGACATGGATATAGACATAGACATTGATATTGATTTTGACGAAATCGCTAAATCTCTGGAAGAAGCCTTGAAGGAGATAGATAAAAAAGATCTGACTGATGAACAGAAAGCTGAAACTAAAGCAAAAGTAAAGGAAGCAATTGAGAAACTAAAGTCTGAAGAATATAAGGTAAAAGCTGAAGTAAAAGCTGCTAAAGCAGAGGCTAAAGCTCAAAAACTTGAGCAAAAAGAAAGGGCAAAAGCTTTAAAACTTGCTGTAAAGCATGCTAAAAAAGATATTGATCTTAGCAAAATAAAATTGATCGAAAAGATCGATACAGATAACATAAGGGAAGAACTTGTTAAAGATGGCATCATCAGTAAAAATAATGAAGAACTTAAGATATTTATTGATGATGATGTTATAAAGATCAATGACAAAGAAATACCTGAAAAACATAAAGTGAAGTATAAAAAAATGTTAGAAGGTATGTAGAAAATTACTCCTCAACACACAGAAGGCTGAAGTAGAAATATTTCAGCCTTTTTATTTTTTATTTATACCATAAAAATCTTCTTTACAAGCGGGACACAGGGAATGAGTAAATTGTAAATCTGTGTGTTTTGCCAGATAGTCGGCAACCGGGTGCCACTTATCATGACCGTCACGGATTCTGTTGCAGCAGGCACAGATCGGTAAAAATTCAGAATTTGATATATTAAGAGATAAATCATTATGCTTTAATTTTTTTATCATATCATCTTGTTCATCTTTGATTTTGATCTTTTCACTGATATCAGTAAATAATCCCAGCGATCCTTTATAATTTCCATTCTCATCAAGAACAGGTGTTCTTTTAACCAATAAAGTACGGTCAACATTGTCAAGACCGGTTATATCAATTGTATAATATTCAGTGCCTGCTATTTTTTTAGAGTAAGATCCTTTTTGAACTAGGTCTAAATGATCATTTGTTATGAAATCACCTAAATTCATTCCCAGAATTTCAATAACTTCTCCACCAAGTAACTGACTTCCTGACCTGTTTATATATGTAATGTTTTCATTTTCATCAACAGTACTTATTCCTTCTGACAATGATTCGATAAGATCATTGAACTTATCCTTACCCGTTTTTTTCAAAGAATTACCCCCCATAGTAATACGTTTTAATAGAATCACTTTGAATTCATAATATTTTATGCTTTTAATTTTCCATTAAATCATTTCCGCGATCGCGAAACTGATCTTATTTTAATCTATGGAGTTCTCCCGTTGACATGATAGTATAATAAAAAAAACAAATTGTCAACTAATATTTGAAAGGTGAAATAGCTTAATTTGTAAAATGTGTGTTGAAGTTAATCATTTATGACAAACATTATCATACTGTAAACTATGATAATAATTTCGGAAAGAGGAATCAGAACATACAAATAAAATTTATAACCTTCAAATTTAAGGCTTTTAAGCATCATTCCTGAAACTGATAATATCAGTATCGCAAATAATACACCATTAGGTAAGTTGATAGATACCCATATAATGTAAGATATTTCAAATATTACAGCTGGTAAAGCGAACTTTAGGATAAATTCCGAATCTCTTAAAGGATCAATATGCTTTACTCCGAGTGAAATGAACTTGAGATCAAGTAAGATCACAAAAAACGCTAATATTATACCAGAGGTTAATATCATATCAAAACCAATCCTGCATTACTTATATCCTCCCAAAGTTCATTATTCAAAATATCAATAAAAGAAATATCCAAATCTTTCGGAAATCTCTTTTCAGCATCTAATAGAGTGAATTTGTTATTATTCAGGGATGAATTATTGATTATTGTTTCCAGCCAAATTCCAAGTTCATTTGGAAGTTCAAATTCAACAAGTTCATTTAAGCCTTCAACGCTTAAGATACTATCTTTGAAGATAACTTCTCCACCAAGCCATAATAATCTTTTCTTTATAGAAACTTCAATACCATAGTTGCTCAATATGTTTTCAATAGTATTTGTCTTTAAAGTTGGATTCGGAGTTTTGAATTCAAACCATGATCTAATGTCGTAATCTAAGCAGGAAGAAAGCATGAAATTATATGTAGCTTTTTTTAAGCCTGAAGAATAATTGTCGATGCGGTTATTTGCAATATCAATATAACCGATCTCATTATTTGCGAACGGGTTAACCTTGTTATTTATAACCTTGATGTTATAATTATCTTTGTGCCTGAATACATCGCTGTGACAAGTGAGAGAGAACCTGTGCCAGTAAGCAGAATCCACAATACCTGCTTTGAACATTTGTCTCAAAGATTCTGCAGAGTTAATAAGCTCTTGCTCTGATTCTCCGGGAAAACCATAGATCAGGTAGGTATGAACCAGTATTTCATTGCTTGAAAAGTTGTAACAAACTTTAACTGCCTGTTCAAGATCGATACCTTTATTCATGGCTTTCAAAGTAAGATCACTGCCTGATTCAAGCCCGGCTACTACAGCTATGCATCCCGAATGTCTAAGTAATTTGCAAACATCCTCTGTGAACTCTTTATCAAGACGGATATTTCCCCACCATTCAATTTCTATTTGCTCTTGAAGTAACCTTATAGCCAGTTCAATTGCTAAAGAAGGCGGTATTGCTTCGTCTACAAAGTGGAATGAATTTACTTTAGTCTCTTCGATCATTTTCCTGATCTGATCTACAAGTATATCGACCGGGACCATCTTAAATTTTTTTATGTAGGGAAGAGAAGTATCGCAGAATTTACATTTATGCCAATAACATCCTTGTGCAAGCCGGAGTTTATTCATATTTCTGACTGACCAGAGTTTGTACATAGGATTGATGGATTCTGTTAAAGAGAAATATTTATCTAATGCTAAACCTTGGTAACTTGGTGTACCCAGCTCAAAGAACGATATATCAGAATTTTCATTATTGTCAATAAAAGTTACTTTTCCATTTTGAAGAACGAAGGTTCTACAAAGTTCATTTACAGTGATATTCTTTTCAAGAAGATCAATGATCGATAAAAGCGGTTTTTCACCGTCATCCAGTGTTATAAAGTCAACAAATTCAAAAATTCTTGGTTCAGAAAGCTCTCTAAGCTCGGTATTTACGTATCCACCACCAAGAACTATCTTCATATTCGGAAATTTAGATTTTATATATTTGGCAGTTTTTAAGCCTGCTACAAGATTACCAGGAAATGGGATACTTATTCCAACCAATTGATAATCGTTCAAAGTTATTTTATCTAAGATAGAATACATTGTTTCTGTAATAATATCTTCAGAATTTTTTACAAAATCATATATTTTATCAAAAGTACCGGCATTTATTCCAAGCTTCTCCTGATACTTTGAAAGTTCATATCCAGGTGAAAGTTCCTTATAATAAAGGAATATATCATCTATGAAAAGCGATGCTAAATATTTAGCATGATCCTCAGGAGGAATATCAAATTGATCAATATCTAAAGCAGAAGAAACCGTTTTTCCCATTGGTAAGTAGCTACCAGAAAGTATCATCTCTGATAAAGCTTCATTCTTATCTTTGAGAAAGTCTAAAACATCGTCAAAGATACCAACATATCGCTCTTTATTATTTAAAAAGAATTTAGCAAGTTCATTATTTTTAAACTTAGAGCCCTTGAGTTTCACAGCCAAGTTTAATAAACTTTCCTTAGAAAATAGCTTCGTAGCAGTTTCAATGCTGAGATCTAAAAGGTCTGATTCTTTATAAAAATTATTTAAAGTTCCCTTAAGAAATGGGAGGGATGCATAGGGTGAGTTCAGCTGTGTAAATGGAGGAATTATTAATAGAGTTTTCATAATCTCGTTTTTTTATTTCAAAAAAAGAATTTAATCAATTTATATCTTTTATTCAAGAAACATATAGATTATTTAAAGGCTTCTATATTGTTTATAATTTGCCAACATACTTGAAGTCAATACTAAAAATATTTGGAATGTAATAAAAATAGTATTTTATATGAAAATTAAATGTTTGATTTATTTGTAAAATTGTATTGGCATAACTTTTGCATATTCATTGATTAAATTTAACCAAAAAAACAGTAGGAGGAATCATGAAAAAGTTTACAGCGATCATAACAGCAGTGATTTTAATCTCTGCAACTCTTATGCTTGCCCAAAATGTGGGTATTAACGACGACGGCTCAGCCCCCGATGCTTCGGCT
>JAFGVM010000087.1 GCA_016937995.1 Candidatus Delongbacteria bacterium | reverse complement strand
TCATGCAGGTCTCAAAGAACATAGAAAGTTTAAAATTCTAGATTATTTATTATCTAAATAGCACCCACTTTTTGACCATTACACCTATTTTTGTAACTTTGAGAAACAAATCGGAATATAAGGTTGATGTTTATTCGCATTCTGGAGAATGGAAAGGGAAAATACGAAAAAATTATGCTAAAAAACGATTTACCAAAGAGGAATTAGATGAGATCTTTAAGGATGGTAAACCTGAAGACGCTGATGAAATATATGATTATAAACTGGCAATGTATGATATTATGACGGATAAAAATGGTTATTTGTGGACTTTTATTGATGGTGGATTTTCTGGCAAGGATATGGTATTCGATATCTTTAGTAATGATAAACTGATTGCTAACTTCGTATTGGTAAATCCTTCAAAAGAAAAACATGAGAAAGCAATTTACTTAAAAGACAAATTCTATTTGATAGATTATGGAAATGATATCATTGAAGTATATGATTATGAATTTAAATAAGGAAAATTACATGATAAATAAAAGTAAAATAATTTCAATTATATATGCATTGATATTTGTAGCTATTGTATCTATGCTGAAAAGAGAGGATGTGTTAGATGTAACCTTAACTCTTTTAGGTCCACTAGCTTTGATCTGGTTTGGAGAATGGTTCATGGATAACTATGGAGGAACCATAGTTGGATGGCTGGCTGCTGGGTGGGCTTCATTCCTCGAAGGTAAAACGATTCCTATTTTCGGATGGTTTATATTGATATTCTACACGTTAATGTATTTTGTGTTACCGGATTTTACGGAAGTTGTGTAAATGATGTGAATTCTAAATACTTTGTTTTGAACGATTTTTTATTTTTAACAAAATGTCTGCGTCAGCTAAGTCCTGTGGCCTTCCAGATGTCTGTTTTGCAATTATTAAATCATCTATTGAAATAAAGTTCAAGCAAATATCATCGTATTTATAATCTAATCTGTTTTCATAGGTTTTTTGAAATTCCAATCCATCAACAGATACAAGAATATCAATTCTATTAGGTTCATAACCCAGTTGAATTATATTATCCTTATCAGAAAAATCTTTTTCATTCAAACCTAGGCTTTCAAATCCGAATTCTTTAAGAGTTTTTAAGAAATTATCAATATTTGAGGGATCTACCATTAACCAAATGTCAATATCTTTTGTGTACCTGGGATAACCGTGAAAATTGACTGCAAAGCCACCAATTATAAGATATTTAACTTTGTTTTTTTCTAGTAATTCTGCAAACTCTTTGAAATCGTTGTTGATCTGGATAGAATCTTTCATTTACTTCTTCTCGCATTTTTTGAAGATTTATCAATCTATTTTTATAACTAAGTGACAACCAATATATTAGATTGCTCTCATCATGTCCTTTTTTTACTATTTTCAGGCTTTTTTTCATAAAAGAAATATATGAAACATTTTTCGTTGTTACAATAATATATTACCTCGTAAATAAATGAGTCATAAGAAAGGAGTATTATTAGATAAATATATGGAATTTCTAGTGAAAAATGATTTTAGAATTTTAATAAGCCTTGACGGGAATAGATATGCAAATTCTTATAGAAAATTCCACAATGGGAAAGAGTCCTTCAACAAAGTAATAAAAAAATATAATATTGATAACTATAGATTTAAGCCAATTTATAATAATAAGAATATTGATTTCTTTAAAAATAGTGTGTATCTTGATTCTTGCGATTTTGCTGGTACAACAACAAAGCGTAAAGATATCTTCGCTAATCGAACTTTGAATCGAAATTCCTATGGCAATTTATATGTACTTCCTGATAAGTCTATTAAAACTTCAGTGTTTGACAAGAAAACTATTGGAAGAATTGACCAGAACTTTGTTTCGATCTTAATAAATGCATGAAAAGAAACAAGTAACTGGTTTTTAACTAGAAGTAAAGTCAAACCATGTAATAAATGTTGTTTTCAGGAATTATGTCCTCCGATATCAGATTACGAACTTCTCATAGGTCAATATAATCTTTGTAAAATTGGTTAATAGCAATAAGGAGTAATAATGTCCAAAATTAAATTTACTACTTTTCTTCTCTGCATACTGATATTGATAAGTTGTAGAAAAGATAAGAATTATATTATTGAAGTCAAAGACGGTGTAGAGATTGTTTCCAACAAAAACATAGAATCATCACCAGACTTACAGCTTAATTTAAAACTGATAAGTGAAATATCTCTTGATATGCTTGTGCTTCCAGACAGTATCCCGGCTATCAAATCGTTTTCCAGAGCTGCTTTGGATCATGATGGTAATATTTACATCTCTGATTTTAGAAATTGTGTTGTCTACAAAGTGGATAGAAAGGGTAATTATGTTTTCAACTTCTACAGAAAAGGTCAGGGTCCTGGAGAAAGTATTATCATCAACGATATCAAAGTCATGCAAGATTCTGTATATATTTTCGGTGAATATGGAAAAACTTCGATCTTTACAAAAGAAGGTAATTTTATCAGGCAGTACAGACTCTTTGAAGGTAAATATACATATCAGAAAATTATGAATTCCAACGATACAATTATTTGTTATAACAGAAACATGGTTCCAGATATGGAGAAGAAAAAACAATTTACAACTCTATGTGTATATCAGCTTGATGAATATAATCTAGAGAATTATTCAAAGATTTTTGAAGTAAACTCAACGGAGGATCTTAATAATTTTAATTACCGTGTTACTAATGAAAAACGCCAGTGTAGTTTTGTTAATGGTAGGATATATTTTGAAGATCTTAGCTCCTTAGTCTATGCTGTTGATGTTTATGATCTGAAAGGCGTTAAGATCAGAAGGATAGAAAAAAAATCCAGAAGGATCCATTGCTCAGATAAAATTAAAAAGAAAGCACATGAAATCGATCTCCGCAATCCGATGGTAAAAGTTGTTGCCGATTTCGAGAAACAGATTCAGAGTATGTATATAGATAAAAATGAAAATTTGTGGATAAAACCGGCTGTAGAAGGATTGGAATTGGATCATCAATATTATGATATATTCAATTCAGAAGGAGTTTTTATGAAAAGAATAAAATTACCTCTTCCTGACAGTTTTAAATGGTTGACTTTCGATAAAAATAAATTGATAGCTATTGATCTAGATAATTCTATAGTGAAGGTTTTTGATTACGATTTCTTTTAATTTAACTTCGTTGTTTAGGAGCAAATACATAATAATCAAAAATATTAAGTAAATGCTAAATAAATTCCATTTCTACAAACAACTTGATTCTATGGACTGTGGTGCTACTTGTCTGCGGATCATAGCGAAATATTATAAGAAAAGTTACACACTTGAAACTCTTAGAGAAAAAGCTTTTACAACTAGAGAAGGTGTTTCTTTGTTGAGCATCAGCAATGTTGCTGGAACAATTGGATTTCGTACAAGAGATGTTAAGCCCAGCTATGATTCTTTAAAACAAAGTTCTCAGTTACCTTATATTGTTCGCTGGAGTCAAAATCATTTTGTTGTTTATAAGATAGTTGACAAAACAAGCTTTAACTTTCCCCAACTACATAGCTAAAAAAATATTATAATTCTTTCTTTTTAATCCTAAACATCTTACTTTCATTTAATGTAAGGATAAAAAGTTATTACAGGAAGATTCGAAGTAGAATATATTTGAACAAGGTGGTTTTAACCCCTTGTATATGGAGAGTTGAAACAAGATCCTGAAATAAATTCAGGATGACAGGATAGGTTATGGCATTTCGAAAATTAAAAGAAAATTATATTGATATAGATGATATAAAGTTTTAAATTGTTGTGTAATGAGAAAATGATAATATCTCTTGTAGCTATATGAAACCAAATTTTAATAAAAAACTATTCTGGGATGTAGAATACGACAGCATTGATTTTGATATAAATGTTAAATTTGTTATTGAACGAGTTGTAACTCGCGGAAATTTAAAGGATTGGTTTATATTAAAAAAATATTATGGTGTAGATAGAATAAAATCAGAAGTAGTTAATATTAGATATTTAGATAAATTAACTTTTAATTTTTTAGCTTCATTATTCAAAATAAAAAAAGAAAAATTTAGATGCTTCAATACAGAACAATCGATAAAAGAACTCTGGAATTACTAAAGCAATTGATGCAAATACCCGAACTTTATGATTTCGCTCTAGTCGGTGGTACTGCATTAGCCTTGCAATTAGGGCATAGAATTTCAATTGACCTTGATCTTTTTACTAATAAAGAATTTAACAAGGATGAATTGTTAGAATTGCTAGAGAAAAAATATACAATTACCGATATTTCAATAGAAGTAAATGCATTAAATCTTTCGGTAGAATATCCTTTGAAATCAGAGAATACCATAAAACTTGACCTAATAAAATATTCATATCCTAAATTGAAACCTATTATTGAAATAGAAGGTATTAGACTTTTTGATATTGAAGATATTATACCAATGAAACTATCGGCAATTGCAAATCGAGGTTCAAAAAAAGATTTTTATGATATTTACTATATTCTTAAAAGATTTTCATTGACAGAGATGATGGATTTATTTCATCATAAATTTCCAAATATCAATCAATTTCATATAATTAAAAGTTTAACATATTTCATTGATGCAGAATGTGAACCCGATCCAATAATTTTAGAAAAAAGTATCATTTGGAGTGAGGTAAAGAAAAAGATTAACTATGAAGTAAGTAAGAATTATTCTTAACTATTTATTTTTTTCCCTGAAACGCTAAATCAGGCAGGTATAAGGTAATTCTCCATAAAAACTAAATAGCTAAATAAATTTTATAACACTTTCTTTTTAATAATAAATTACTTATTTTAACCAAGTTAATTAATGTAGCTGAAAAATCATTAAATATCTGTCGAAATATATTTTAATGATCAAGGAATATTAAGACAACTATTATTGAAACATTTTGTCTATAACATTGATATAAGTAAACAGGTTGTAAATCAGATGGATCATTCAAGCAGCAAAACAGTAATTTGTCCCTGAAAAAGTACACTTCATCGTAATTAAATTAACATTTAGGTAGAATTGATATATAATCATTCGTAGGGAGCAGTTTCAAACTGTTCCCAGATTAAAAGATAGATTGCCACGTATTGTAAGCAATCATCGCAATGACAGTGTGAACAAGGGGTTTCAGCCCCTTGAAAAAAAGGAGAAAACAAATGAAGAGAATAACAGAAATTTTAATAGTAGCAATGCTTGTTCTGATCTCTTGTGGAAAGCAAGGTGCAATGGAGGTGAAGGTTGTAAACGGGGTAACTCAGTATATTAATTCTGATATACCGGCAGATCCAAAAGCTAAACTTGATCTTAAAAAATTATATACGATCACAACTGATGATCAGGCAGATTCAAGCGCATTTTTCAAAAGGCCGATAGCTTTATCAGTTGATAAGAATGAGAACTTGTTCATTCTGGATCTCCTTTCAATGAGTGTTAAAAAGTTTGATAATAAAGGACAGTTCATAAAGAGTATCAGCAGACAGGGAAGAGGACCGGGAGAATTGTTCTATCCATCTGTGATGTACATTGATAATGACACTTTGAACGTGATGAGCATTGCATCAGGTAAAATTTCCAAGTTCGATCTTGATGGAAACTTTTATAAAGATATTACTATGGATCAATTACAGCTGCAAAATACAAAAATATCTCCTGACGGCAACAAGATAGTAACTTATATCGCAGAACAGATACCTAAAGAAGGTGCTCAACCTGATGTTGAATTTTCTCTGGTAGTTTTTGATAAAGACAGTATAAAAGCTGATGCTACTCTAAACAAAGAAATAATTTCAGTTCAGGACCTAATGTCAGGTAAAATTGATTTTAATGACATATTGATACCATTCACACCGGGTAATGATATGATATATATATCTGAAAATACGGATGCACAATATAGAATATTCTGCTATGATTATAATGGAGAAAAGAGATCCGAGATAAGAAAAAGTTTTAAAAAAGTAAGACTTGGTAAAGCTGAGAAAGGTACTTACAGAGAAGAAATGAAAAAAATGACACAGGGAATCCCAAATATTAAGGTAAGTAATTTTAAAAAAGCCATAAGCAATATTTATACAGATAAATACGGAAGACTTTTAGTTGTACCGAGTATTGACCGAAGCCTGGATCAGGAAGGAACCTATATTGATATATTTAAAGACGGACAATTTTTGAACAGAGTTGACTTTAATGTAGTTGATAAGTCGTTTATCGGTGTTCTTGGTACAATGAAACAATCAGAATTTTTTATCGGAAGCAGGCTCTATGTAATGAACGTGGAAAAATTGACAATAGATGTTTATGATTATTAAATCAGGGTATAGGGAGTAGGGGCGTTATTTATAACGTCCACAACCCTTGGATACCCGGGTCAAGCCCGAGTATGACATTGTGAGCAAGGGGTTTCAAGCCCTTTAACCCGCATAGAAAAAGAAAGATTGCCACGGATTGTAAACAATCCTCGCAAAGACAAAAATAAAATATAGGAATAAATATGAGAATTTTAATTTTACTTTTAGCGTTCCAACTGGCAAATGCTGTAACATTTGATCTAAACCAGTGTTTGGATTACGCAGAGAAGAATAACAAAAGCATACAGATATCAGATTATCAGAAACAGATCTCTGATATGAACGTCAAAGATGCAAGGAACAGATTCTTTGATATCAGTGCTAACGGAAGTTACGGCTTGTCGGGAGATGATGAAGATAATTTAGGATCGAATTTAAGTTCATCAGTCGGTGTATCCGGAACTTTGAGCCCTGGTCTAATCCACAACTACAAGTACAGTAAAGTTTCTTCTGTCAATACATCGCTGGATTACACTGATAATGTGAACAATATGAAAAATTATGTTACAGCAGCATTTTTTGGAGTACTGATAGCAAAAGAGAATCTTAAACTGCAAAAAGACAAGCTGGAATACAGTCAGAAAAAGTTTGAAGAAGCACAGCTTAGATTTTCAATGGGTAATATGTCTCAATCAGACCTGTTAAGCTTCGAAGTAACTCTGTCGGAAGATACTATAGATCTTAAGAATAAAGAATCTGATCTTGTAAAACAAAAGCAAAATTTATTATACCTGATGCACTATCAGATACAGAATGACGAATTTGACATTGAATACAAAGAAGAACTGGATACAGTATTTGATTTCGATAAAAAAGAACTGATAGAAGAAGCTTTGAAAAACAGACCTGACATAATAAAATATCAGAACTATCTCGGTCAGCAGGATCTTATGCTAAAGATGCAGTATGACAATTATTTACCTTCATTGTCAGGAGTATTAGCTTATGATTATGGTATTACTGATGTATTGAGCTATGACAAAACATCACCTGTTGGTAAACCATTCGAAGGGGTATCTGATCTTATTACTGGATCTTTGAGTCTTTCAATTAACTTAAGCTATTCAGACTTAAATGGAATAGATAAAAATAAAGTTGAAGTGAAAAAAAGTAAGCTTTCTCTGGAATCCAAGATATTGGAAGTGAAAAATGAGATCACAACAAAGCTATTAGACCTGCAAAATCAGAAGAACAATCTGGAGCTGGCAGATAAACATATCGAGCTTGCTCAGAAAAATCTGGAACTGGCCGAAAAACTTTTTGCAATCGGTGATAAATCAGTATCAGATTATCTGAAAGCAAGAAATGATTTTATCAGTGCAAAGAACAGAAAAATTAATTATCTGTACAATTTTATTATTTCGAAATATGATCTTTATAATTCAGTAGGGAGACAACAGTGAAGAATAAAACGTATATAATTCTGACAGTAATTATCATAGCAGTAATAACATATCTAATAATGAAACCTAAGGCTGAAGATAAAGATGCCAAGATGAAAGAGCTGAAGGATCAGGCAAAAGAGGTAAAATCTTTTGTAAAGGTCAAGACAGTTAAACTGGCCAAACAGAATTTGATAATGTATATCAATACTACCGGAACTGCTAAAGCTGAAAGGTCAGTTGATATTTATCCTCAGGTAAGTGGTTTTGTAAAAAAAGTATATGTCTCAGAAAATTCCTACGTATCCAAGGGTGATCTTATTTTCACTCTGGATAATGAACAATATCTGCTTAACCTTGAAAGGGAAAAGGATAATCTTTTGAAGGCTAAGATAGCTTACGGTATAAGGAAAAATGAAATAAAAGATCAAAGTACAACAGCCAATGATAAAAAATTTGATGAAGCTATAAATAAATTGAATGAGCAGAGAAGAACAGGAAAGATCAGTGAAAAAGAATTTGAAGATAAAAAACTTGAGCTTGAAGTTGACCTTATTTTTAACCAGGGTGGAAGTGTTGAAGTATTGAAATCTTCTACAGGTTTAACTCAGGCAATGATCAGCTATAAAAAAGCCAAACTGGATTATGAGTATGCAACTGTAAGAGCACCATCATCAGGTTATGTTGCGAATTTGAATCTTGTTGAAGGTCAGTATTTAAATACCGGCAGCAGATCCATGACAATTGTTGATTATAAGATGATAGAAATGGAGATACCTGTACTTGAAAGTGAGGTGGGTGATCTTACTGACGGTAGAAAGGTGGAGGTGAAATTTGAAGCATTGAAGGATATTGTATTCAACGGAACAATTGAAACTATTTCTCCGATAATAGATCAGGCATCAGGTACATGTAAGATACTGGTCAATATACCCAACGATGATCTTAAAATTAAATCAGGAATGAGGGGAAATGTTAAGATAGAGAGTAAGATCTACTTTGATAAAATAATAGTACCGAATGAAGCGATCCTGACAAGGGACAACAGAAAACTTGTATTTATTGTTCAGGATGAGAAAGCCAAATGGATATATGTCAACACAGGACTTTCAAATTTTAATTATACAGAGATCATTCTTGATGAGAAAGATCCGAAGTTGAAGTTAGGAGATGATGTTGTTGTAACGAATAATTACACATTGGCACATGATGCGGATGTAAAGGTAATAGAATAATCAATATTCAACACGGAATATCCAATGATGAAGTAGGGGCGAATCAACATTCGCCAGTTAAAAAAAATATCCCCGTGTCAAGCACGAGGATGACAAATGTAGGGTCGTACCCAAATGTACGACCAAACGGGAATAACATATGGCATTTGAAAAGATAAAAGAAGATTACGTACTGTATAAGTCTCATTACTTTGCGGGTAATGAATTATACTGCCCGTTCTGCGGCAGATTCTACAGGATGGCTACTTACGGAAAAGACGGAGGTAAAAGTAATTACTGTCCGATATGTGCCTCTTCAAAAGAAGAGCGAACACTTCTTTTATTTTTACAGTCAAGAACTGAACTGCTGAAAGGGGAATTAAAAATTCTTGTCATCAGCGAAAAGAACGAGATCACTGAATATTTTAAGAATTTTCCTAATACGGAAGTTAAGATATTCAATTCGACCGGAGATTTTTCCATCAGGGATGAAGAGTTAAAGGGTAAATATCCGAATGATCACTTTGATGTAATAATATGTAATTATGTTCTGGAAAAATTACCATCCTATAAAATGGTGATCAAAGAGTTGAACCGGATCATTACATTTGATGGTTTTATAGTCCTACAGGCTAATATCGATGAGAATAGAGAAACAACTTATGAAATGCCGATCACTTCATATAATGATAGATTTAAGTTGTACGGTATACTCGGAAATTATAGAAGATTTGGGAAGGACTATACAAAAGTTCTTAAAGATCATGGACTGGATGTACTTGAGTATGATTTTGAACTAGGATTAGAAGATATTCCTCTGGAAACAGTATACGATAATTGCAAATTCTATCTTGGATACAAAGATCCGCCTCCTGTTATCAAAAATTACAACGATATTTTAGATGAAGCAATTAATGAACATTTCAGTTCAAGCAGGAAGAGTACGTTTAAATACATGATATATGTGATATTCTTACAGATACCTGATATCTTGAAGAAAAAAATTGAATATCTAGGTAGTCAGGTTAGCGAGAGAAAAGAGAATAAGAATAATGCTTTATATATGTTGTTTGTTACCATAGTCGGCTTGACGATGTATTGGGTAAGTTGGGCAATATTTATGTCAACTATATCATTTACACCATTTATGGTATTATTTCACTGGTTAATAGCTCTGCCATTATTATTGGTTATTGGTTTCCCTGGTTTGCTCATGCTCGCAGGATATGCATATATGGAAGCTAATGCAAGTTTGCCAAAGAGAGTTCTTGTAGGAATTATTTTGTTGATAACTCTATTTTTATCAATACCTGGAGTTTTGGGAAAGATTTTCGGTTAATATTTTATTCAGAGGATAAACATGCTTAAAAATATACTACTCAGACCTATAACGATCATAATGATATTCACTGCTGTCACAGTGTTCGGAATAATATCATATAATAAATTACCGGTAAACCTATTACCCGATATTAAGTATCCATCTGTGACCGTATGGACAGAGCATGAAGGAAGTAACCCTGAAGAGATAGAAAGACTTATTACTGAACCACTTGAAGCCTCTATTGCAGGTCTTTCGGGTATTAAGAGCATAAAATCTGAGTCAAAAGAAGACATCAGTCTTATAACGATAGATTTTGTCTGGGGAACAGATATGGACTTTACAGTTCTTTATCTTCGTGAGAAACTTGATGCTGTCAGTCTTCCGGAAACTGCTGAAAGACCAAACATTCTCCGTATAGATCCTGGACAAAAGCCTATTATGATCCTAGCTGTAACAGGAAAAGATCCTAAAACCACAAGGGATGTTGCGGAACATATTATAAAGAAGCGTATCGAGCAGATCGATGGTGTTGCAATGGCTGATGTCATCGGTGGTGAGGAGACAGAGATACGGATAGAAGCGGACATTGATAAACTTAATACTTTCGGAATATCATTCAATACTTTGACAAATGCCGTAAAAAGTGCCAATACCAATTCATCAGGTGGTACAGTAAGAGATGATGTTTATATTTACGATCTTGTTATTTCATCAGAGATTGCAGACCTATCTGACATTGAGAACACACTCATAAAACAATTGTCGAACAAGAGAAATATTTATATTAAAGATGTGGCATCTGTCGGTTATTCAGATAAAGAAAAAAAATCATTTACAAGATATAATGGAGACAATTCTACAGGAATTCTGATAAGGAAAGACGGTGATGCAAATGCTGTACTTGTATCAGGACTCGTTAAGGACGTTATGGAGGAATTCAAAGGGAATCTCGATGTGAATCTGAACATAGTTTACGACCAGTCGGATTTTATCTCGGAGTCGATCAGTAACGTGGTATCTGCTATATTACTGGGAGGAATATTATCTTTCCTTACATTATTTCTATTTCTCAGAGATTTCAAGTCGCCATTGAACATTTCATTGGCAATGCCGATAAGTATTTTTGCAACTTTCTCTTTGTTATATTTTTCAAAAATATCTCTGAACCTGATGTCTTTATCCGGTTTTGCACTTGGAATAGGTATGCTCGTTGACAACTCCATTGTAGTACTGGAAAATATTACAAGGCACAGAAATATGGGTAAAAGTATTTTTGATGCATGTTATGATGGTGTCAAAGAAGTTATTCTTCCTGTGTCAGCGTCAACATTTACTACGATCATTGTTTTCATGCCTGTAGTATTCGTATCAGGTGCCGCAGGGGTTCTGTTCAAAGATCAGTCTATCTCTGTAGCTTTCGCTTTGATAAGTTCTTTATTTGTGTCACTGACACTTGTCCCAGTGTTATATTCTAAATTCTCTATCGAGAAAAGAGTAATTGAGAAAGAGGATAAGAGTATTACAAGTGATAACGGAATTATATTCAAAACCGGAATATACTGGGCCGTTATGACAGCAGTATATTTCGGAATAGTTAAAATAAGTAAAATACCAATAGATGAACATGCATTGGTCTATATTCTATTTCTTGCGATTATAACAGATCCGGTATTAAAATCAATTGAGTTTTTCGTAAGTCAAAGGAAAAATAAGGATCTGCATTTTAAGGATAAATTCAACTTCTATCTTATAAATTTTATCTGGTTTACTGTGATCTTGCTTCTCAGTATACCTGCTGCATTTATTACCAAGATCGATTATTTTGAACCTATTCAACAACTGATCTCCTTCTCAAATTTTTCATTCCTCATAGGTACTGTAGATAATTTTCTGTATGATATATCAACATTCATAAATGATATACTCCAGCCATATGAAGAAGAATTAAGTACGAACGGATTTATGCTTTATGCATATATTCTTGGAGGAATAGTCTTTGTGCTCAATTTATTCGGTATCTTCAACCCGGCAAGGTTTTACAAAGTTGATAAAAAAATAGTAAGGGAAGTATTCTTTTTAACGAGGATCAGAAAATTTTTAAAATTAGTTATCTTCGGGTCAGTTGCAGTATTGATAGGATTATTCATCTTCTGGGGAAAAGCATTTATAAAATTCGTTCTTATAATCTCAAAACCGATATTGATAGTATTTGACAGATCATATGAATGGTTCGAGGAAAAGTATCATATTGTGCTTTTAAAAGCTCTTGAGTATAAAAAAATAACCTTAACAATGGCAGTTGGAGTTCTGTTGCTCTCATTACTGATATCATTAGGGATTGAAAAAAGGATGATGCCTGATGTTGACAGTCATGAATTCATTCTTTCGGTCGAACTTAATCCGGGTACTAGCATTTTTAAAACAGAAAATATAATAACAGATTATGAGAAGATGATCGAAAAACTTGACGGTGTAATTTCGGTGTTCTCGACCGGAGGTGTCTATGATGAGAAATCTTTGCTTACCGGGGCTACAGTTTACAAAGGTGATATTCAGGTAAAACTGAAAAGTAATATTTCAACCAAAAAATTTGTAAAGAATTTGAGAGCTGATATTACAAAATATAATTCCAGTCTTGAATCAGACATCAAGCTTAACATAAATACAGATGTTTCAATTCTGGGTGAAATGATAAAACCTGAGGAAGGGGATATCAGTGTTAAGATATCAGGAAGTAACCTCTCCAATTTAATTGAAATTTCTGAGAAGGTTATGGAAGATCTGCAGCAGATCGATAATTTAAGTGAGATAAAGACTGATTACTCTGGAAATAAACCTCAGATACAGATAGAGTTCAATACGAAATTACTGGAAGATTATAATCTTTCCAAGATGGAAGTTTCAAATTTTATCAAAACAATGATAAAGGGGGAAACAGCAGTTCAGATAACCGAGAATAACAAACCAGTGGATATTATTGTAGGAACTGCGGATGAATTGGGTCAGAATATTAAAAATGTGATCAAAACTGTTTACAGAAAGGGTGATATTGTAATTCCGCTGGATAAAATAGTAACAATAGATTTTGTGAACGGACCTGAGACGATTAAACATGAAAGTCAGAACCGAGTTTTCACTATCACAGCAAATATTGTGGAGGGCAGGTTTGACAAGGTCATAAAAGATGTTGAAAATAAATTGGCAAACGTTCAGCTATACAAGGGTATGAGGATTGTAATAGGAGGCCAAAATAGTGAAATGGAAGAATCAATGAAGCAGATCATTTTCATGTTCCTGTTATCTTTTGTCCTGGTCTATATGGTCCTTGCTTCACAGTTCGAATCTTTATTAAGCCCTTTCATAATTGTCTTCAGTGTACCTTTTGCTTTTATAGGTGTAACTATCGGACTATTTGTAACAGGTCAATCATTTAACATACTTTCAGGAATAGGAATGATAATGCTGATAGGTATAGTTGTGAATGATGCGATCGTGAAGATAGATTTTATAGAGAACGGAGTAAAATCAGGTCTCTCGATAAGAGATGCTATACTTGAGGCAAGTAAGAAGAGATTAAGGCCGATATTAATGACAACTGTTTCCACTGTATTCGGTATGATCCCTATGGCAATTGGCTGGGGTGGATCATCAGAGATAAGAAAACCTTTGGCTATAACCGTTATTTTCGGACTTTCTGCTGCTACAATGCTGGTATTGATAATTTTACCTGTTGTATTCGAGGCTTTGAAGAAAGAGAAAAAGATAGTGATTAGTGGTAAGTGGTAAGTGGCAAGTGGCAAGTGGCAAGTGGCACAAGATCTTGTACCCGAAACCACAAACCACGACAAACAAAACCGTAGGGTCGTACTGATGTGTACGACCGGAAGGAAAAAACATGTTAGATAAAATTTTACAAAGACCGGTCACGATCATAATGTTCTTCATTAGTATAGTGATACTCGGCCTGATATCATTTTATAATATTCCTCTGGAATTAAAACCGGATACACAATATCCCAACCTGAAAGTTTATGCAAGATGGAATAATGTATCTCCTGAAACAATGGAGACAAAAGTTATCTCCCCGGTAGAATCTCAGGTATATACTCTGGAGAATATTCATAAAGTAACATCCAGCTCTGAAAGCGGTAGAGGTACGATCACTATCGAGTATAAAAGAGATACTGATATGAACTTCGCCTATCTCGCTTTGAATGAAAAATTATTTCAGGTAAGAAAAGATCTTCCTGAAGCAGTTAGAAACTCTGTGTTCATTATGAAATATGTTCCAAGGGATGAACTTGATGAAAGCCGTGAGCTTGTAAGCTATAATATTTTCGGTAATCTTTCTCTTGATGAAACAGGAATGATCATAGAGAATGAATTAAAGAATGAAATACTGTCGATAGAAGGTATAAACAGTGTTGAAATAAACGGTATCCCGGAAAACGAGATACGAGTACTGGTAGATAGAGAAAAAGCAGAATTCTATAAGATAAGCACATCCGTATTGAATTATATTCTCTATCAGCTTGATAACACAACGAATGCCGGAACGGTTGAGGGCAATGATAAGAACTATGAATTTTCAGTTACGATAAATAATAAATTCAAAAACCTTAACGATATTAATAATGCTGTTGTGGATTACAGGAATGGTATTCCTATCAAAATATCTGATATTGCTGAAGTTGTGATCGCAAAAAAAGATCCAACAAGTATAAACAGGATAAACGGTAAAGCATCTGTCAATGTGGTTATAATGAAAGAACCTGGTGCAAATGCCATAACAACTGCCGATCTTGTTGATAAGGCAGTTCAGAATTTTAGGGAAAAACACAATGACGGTTCAATTGAGGCAGAAGTAAATTTTGATTCGACAGAAACGATCAGGGAGGAACTTGACGATATCAAAGTGAGAGCATTATTCAGTATTGTCGTCATAATGCTCGTTCTAATGATATTCCTGTTAAATGTAAAACTTTCAATTGTAGTTATAATATCAGTTGCTTTAAGTCTTTTAATGAGCGGTTTTCTGCTGTATTTTGCTAACTATTCTTTGAACATTGTGACTTTGTCCGGATTAATACTTAGTTTCGGACTTCTGGTGGATAATTCAGTTGTTGTTCTGGAAAATATTATCAGGCTTTTCAATGAAGGAATGGATAAGGTCAGAGCATCCATTGAAGGAACAAAAGAGGTCATTTTACCTGTTGTAAGTTCAACTTTAACGACTTTAGTGGTATTTATACCGTTCCTCTATATGTCCGGAGAAAGAAGACTGTACTGGATACCACTGGCAGTGGCAGTCGGGACAAGTTTATTATCATCATTGCTGGTATCTATAACATTCATACCGATCTTAACAAGGATATTCCTTACTGAAAAGTACCGTAATAAAGCTATGAAGAAAGTGAACGGTAGTTTTAAAGGTTACAAAAAATTCCTTACTGTATTTATTAACAACAGAAAGATAGTTCTGATACTTACCGGAGTTATATTTTATCTTTCATATTTCCTGTTTCAAAACTATGTTGATCAGGGTAGAAGGTTCAATTGGAATCCCGAAAACTCAGTATATCTCAGAATTCATATGCCTGTTGGATCAACTATCGATATGACAGAAAAGATCATTGAAAAATTCGAAAAAAGAGTTCTTGAAGTGGGAGGATATAAGTCTTTCACAACTGATATTTACCCTACATATGTTAGTTTACAAGTTAATTATACAGAAGAACAATTCTATTCGATCGCTCCTTTTGACATGGAAAATGAAATGGTGTCAATGGCTGTGAATTTTCAGGGACCATTTATATCAATTTATAACCCTCTTAATTCATCAAGCAGCTACAGATCAGGAGGAACTACATCAAAGTCATATAATTCAACTTTACGTTTAAAAGGTTTTAGCTACGAAGGATTAAAAGAGGAAGCATTAAAACTTGAGAAATATCTACTGTCTGACAGAAGGGTCAGTGAAGTAGATATCGCTGCAACGAACAGATGGTGGAGATCATCCGACATGTTCAACTACACGATAAATATCAATAGAAGAAAGCTTGCTGATTATGATATAAATATCCGAGATCTGGTCTTTGAGATCCTTGCATCAAGCGGTAGCAGAGGAAGAAGTATTCTGTTCAATGAGGAAGAGATCGAAATGAATATCAAGTATTCCGATTATGATGAGTTCAATATTAAAGATCT
The DNA here is from genome assembly GCA_016937995.1 of Candidatus Delongbacteria bacterium. GTDB lineage: Bacteria > UBA4055 > UBA4055 > UBA4055 > UBA4055 > WTAK01. Next base: position 10,585 of record JAFGVM010000087.1, on the reverse strand, counting down.
TATGGATAAGATTATTTATTCACAGGGAAGAGGTTTCAGGGTCAAAGAGATCGCTGAGATAAAAAAATTTCCTGTAATGAGTGAAATTGAAAAAGAGGATCAGAGTTATACGAGGTACATCAGGTATGATTACAATTCCTCATCAAAGCAGGTTGAGCAATTTAAAACTTCCATAGAAGAAACTTATCCTTTACCGGCCGGATACGAATTCGATACTACGGATGATAGATTTATGACAGATGAAGAAGAAGAAGAGGTAATGGGATTACTTCTTCTGGCGATCATACTTGTTTTTATGGTAACAGCATCCTTGTTTGAGTCCCTGCTGCATCCATTTGTGATAATTCTGAGCATTCCTTTAAGCTTGGCAGGTGTGTTCCTGATCTTTCTTGTTCTCGGAGAACATTTTGGAGAGGATGCTTATATGGGAGTTATTCTTCTGGAGGGTATCGTAGTAAACAATTCTATCATATTGATCTATCATATAAACACAAAAAGAAAACAGGGTCTTGATCTGATGAATGCTATTGTGTTAGGGACATCAGAAAGGGTAAGACCGGTGCTTATGACCTCAATAACTACGATCCTGGGTGTTTTACCTTTGATCATTAATTCTGATTCAGAGAAGAATTTCTGGTATTCTTTCTCAGTTACAACCATTGGAGGACTTACGGCTTCCACGATATTTGTTTTAACAGTAGTTCCTGTGATGTATGCGTTCTTTGAGAGAGGTAAGATAGTTGCTAGGGATTTGTTTTCGAATCGATCAAAATTATTTTAAAATAATACCGTTACAAATATGTTGACTTTTAGGGGCACGATTCATCGTGACCCTAAAAATTATGCTAATAAATTATCGTTGCAAAATTTATTTCAAAAAGATATATTGAAGCCTTAGCTGTTTAATAAATGTGAGGTAATATATGAACAAGTCTTCAAAGAATTTTCTATGCGAACTTTTAAATACTCCTTCTCCTTCTGGAATGGAAAAAGAAATACAACTAAAATGGATGAAGTATACAAAGCAATTTGCAGATAAAGTTGAATCTGATATCATGGGAAATGCAATAGCAATTATTAACCCTAAAGCTAAATTCAGAGTTTTACTTGCAGGTCATTGTGATGAGATCGGATTTATTATAAATAAGATCGATGATGACGGTTATCTGCTGTTTACTTCTGTAGGTGGCATTAACGCTAAAATAGCACCAGGAATGCAGGTTGATGTATTCGGTCACGGGGGAAAAATATCCGGAGTTATAGGTGTTAATGCTGAGCATCATGGAGGATTAAAAGAAAAGATCAGTTATGAGGACCTTTTCATTGATTGCGGTGCAAAGACTAAAAAAGAAATATCTAAAATGGTTCAGATCGGAGATTTTGCTGTTTATAGATCAGGAATACTTGAATTGAGAAATGATAGAATTTCATGTAAAGGTATGGATGATAAGACCGGAAGTTTCATTGTAGCCGAAGTAATTAAAAAATTAGCAAAGAAAAAACCCAAGGTCGGTGTATACGCTGTTAGTACAGTTAGTGAGGAAGCAGGTCTTCAAGGAGCATATTCGGCCGGAGCTGTCATTAAACCTGATATGGCTATTGCATGTGATGTAACTTTTGCTACCGATTATCCCGGTGTAAATACTTCAAAATATGGTGACTATTCTCTGGAAGGCGGACCTGTTCTTGCAAAAGGTGCTCCGATAAATTCAAAGATAAATACATATCTGGAAAAAGCCGCAAAGAAATTAAAGATGGAATTACAGTATGAACTTACACCTGAAAGAACAGGTACAGATGCAGACAGAATAAAATATACAGGTGACGGAGTACCTGTTGCCTGTGTATCTCTCCCTATCAGGTATATGCATTCTCCTGTAGAAACTGTAAGCCTTAAGGAAATTGATAAGGAGATCGATCTTCTTGTTGAAATGATCATGGGATTGACCGGAAAAGAAAATTTAAAACCCTTGGAATAATAAATAATGACAGATCTACAATCATTACGAATAGATAAATGGCTTAAGATAGCAAGATTCTATAAGCAGAGAGTTGCTGCTGCAGATGCTGTTGAGAGTGCAAAAGTAAAAGTTAATGGTGAAAGGGTAAAACCATCCAAAATAATAAAGATAGGTGATATTCTAACCATTAAGAAAGCTTCAAAATACTCAGACTATAAGATCATAGGAATTTCAGAGAGATCGATCAGTGCAGAACTTGCAAAAGGTTTGTATGAGGAGCTGAACAAACCTGAACCGTCCAAAAAAACGACCGAACTTACAAAGATCATCGATGAGCAAAATGCCCTTGACCTGAAAGAAGCTAAAATGAAAGGCAAGCCGAACAAAAAAGAAAGAAGGATATTGAATAAATACAAGTACATGAACAATGATTAAAATTAGAAATCTGAACAAGATATATAAACAATTCGGTGATTTTAGCATAAAATGTGCTGAATTAGATATTTCAAAGGGAGATATCATTGGTATTTATGGAGGTGTAGGTTCAGGAAAAACACTTCTGACCAAGATCCTTTCAGGTATTCATAAAAAATATGATGGTCAAATTGAATATGGTATGGTGAGCCTGGAAAGTTACCAGAAAAAACTATTGTCATATATTCCAAGTACAAATGTTCTTTATGATGGTCTGACTCTTAACGATCATATAAAATTTCTCGCATCAGAGTTTAAGATAAATAATAATGAGATCAATGCCAAGATCAGCTGGTTCGATCAGTATTTTAAAATAAACAGTGATCTTCGAAGAAAAATATTCTCATTCTCTACCGGCGAACTACAATTTATTAAATTATTTCTATCATTATTGCACTCACCGTCTATTTTAATTATCGATGAATTGTTTACCGGACTGGGTTCTGGAGATATAGATATTATAAAGAGTATATTTACGGTCTTATCAGAGCGGGAAGTTACGATCATTTTTACATCATCTCATCTGCAATACATAAAAGAACTTACTATAAAAGAAAATCTCCACATCAAAGATGGTTCTTTGGATACATAAAAGGCTGGTACTGTTTTGTTGATATTAAAAGATATAAAATTACTACTTAAGGACAAGTATGCAGTTCTAAGCCTGATCTTTATTTTGATCTTCCAGATGATCTTAATTTATTATACCAGTACAAATACATTAATGAAAATATATTTGAACTCTCCTGAGGGAGTGTATATATTTTTAAGTAAAATTATGATCATTATTTTCACACTCGTTTTCTTATCCAATTTTTTACAAACAATAAATCAGTTCACAAAGGAAAAAGAGAATTTTTTATTTGCGAGATCAACTACATCCGGAGTTAAAAAATTTATTAAGAGTAAAGTATTATTGACAAATTTGACATTAGTATTAATAACTCAGCCTTTTTACTGGACTTTTGTATTATTAAACAGATTTCAGGACAGTATTGAAATGAGGTTTTTATTTTATTGTTCTTTTGTATTATTATTCACTACTATGAGTATCACTGTTTTCAGCTCATATTTCGTTCTGGATAATTCTTTCCATTATAACGGTTTTATACTTGGAGTTAAAAAGTTGCTGGCTTTAACATTTATAAGCGGGATAAGCCTGATGGTGGCGATTATCACTATAATTTTACCGATCATTTACATTTATGGAACTGCGTATTCCATAAAATATTACGATCTGTCCAATATTACCTACGTCTCGGTATTTTCAGTATATTTTATAATATTAATATCATCGAGATATTGCTTAAATAAAGTTTCTAATAAAATAGAAAGTACCGAAGTATAAAAAAAAGACGCTTCAAAGCGTCTTTTTTCGTTTGATAACATTTTTGAAATTATCTTAAAACCAGATTAACCATTTTACCTGATTTCGCGTTTATTACAATTGTTTTAACAAGTTGTTTACCACTCATGTGAGCTATTACCTTTTCATCATTAAAAACAAGTTCTTTTATCGCCTCGTCATCAATATCAACAGGAGCTTCAATGTTCGCTCTTACTTTCCCATTTACCTGAACTGTGATTGTCTGGTTTTGCTTTACCATTGCACTCTGATCAAACTGAGGCCATGGTGCGTTGAATAAAGATGGTTTGTTCCCAAATATCTCCCAAAGTTCTTCCGCGATATGCGGAGTGAACGGAGAAAGCATAATGATAAATTTCTCGACCACTTCATTGTAGAAATCAGGATTAAATCTCTTTTCATCTTTCTGGTAAGCCGACAACTCATTGAACAGCTCCATTAATCTTGCTATAGATGTGTTGAAATAGAAATCCTCTACACTTGAGGTAACTTCCTTGATAGTATAGTTTAACCTGTAATTAAGATCTGCATCAATAACTTTATTACCCGTGTTCTTAATATCATTTTCGTAAACTAAACGCCAGATCCTGTTCACAAATCTGTCAACACCCGCAATTCCATCGTCAGACCAGTCACCACCATCTCTGAAATTTGTCATGAACATCATATATAATCTGAAAACATCAGTACCATACTGATCAACAAATTCATCAGGAGATACAACATTACCTTTACTCTTAGACATTTTTCCACCATCCCTGGTGATCATGCCCTGATGAATTACTTTATAGAATGGTTCATCAAAGGTTAGGTATCCAAGATCGAAAAGAGCTTTAGTTACAAATCTGGAATATATCATGTGTCCGTTAACGTGCTCAGTTCCACCTATATATGCATCTACGGGCATCCATTTGGAAAGTTCATCCTTGTCAAAAGGTTTATTGTCAAGCTTTGTGTTAACATATCTTAAATAATACCAGCTTGAACATACAAAAGTATCCATAGTCTCAGGATCTCTTTTAGCAGGTTTACCGCATTTTGGACATGTAGTATTCATATATGAATCAACCAGTGATAGAGGAGCATGGCCTTTAGGTTTAATATCCATGTTCTTATCCATAGGAAGTAATACAGGCAGATCCTTTTCAGGAACCGGGACCGTTCCACAATCATCACAGTAGATAATAGGAATTGGAACTCCCCAATATCTCTGTCTTGATATTGACCAGTCTCTTAGTTTATAAGAAATATGCTTCTTTCCGTTTCCTTCAGAAGCAAGTTTTTCAGTTACCTTAGTAATGCCTTCCTTTGAGTTAATACCTGTAAACTCAGCAGAATTAACCATTATACCTTCTTCGGTATAAGCTTCTGTGATATTATTATCATTCAATTCTCTATCGAAAGGTTTGATCACTACTTTTAAAGGAATATTGAATTTTGCAGCAAATTCAAAATCTCTAGTATCATGGGCTGGAACAGCCATAACAGCACCGGTACCGTAAGATAACAGAACATAATCAGAGATCCATACAGGTATTTCATTACCATTAATAGGATTGACTGCATAAGCTCCTGTGAACGCACCTGTTTTCTCTCTAACCGTTGACTGTCTGTCAATTTCAGATAAAGATTTTATTGACTCAATGTAATTTAATACATCTTCTTTTTGATCATCGGTCACGATATCCATTACCAGAGGTGATTCAGGGGCTAATGTACAATAGGTTGCTCCGTAAAGTGTATCAGGTCTTGTTGTAAAAACATCAAATGACTTATCTGTATTAACAACTTTGAAATTTATAATAGCACCTTCAGATCTGCCTATCCAGTTAGTCTGCATTAATCTTGTTTTATCAGGATAATCAGTTTTATCAAGGTCGTCTAAAAGTCTTTGAGCATATTTCGTAGTTTTGAAATACCAGCTTTTTATTGATTTTTTCTCAATAATTGTACCACAACGTTCGTGAGATCCATCAGCAAATACTTCAGAGTTCGCAACTACGGTTGCACATTCAGGACAATAATTGATCATACCATCAGATTGATAAGCCAGTTCATTCTTGTATAATGTAAGGAATAGCCATTGAGTCCATTTATAATATGAAGGGTCACTGGTCGCTAGATAATGATCCCAGTCATACATTCCACCAATGCCCTTATACTGTTCTGTAAATTTTTTAATATTGATCTCTGTTGCTTCAGCCGGATGTATATTGTTTTTTAATGAGTAATTTTCTGTTGGAAGGCCGAATGAATCATAACCGACAGGTGATAAAACATTATATCCTCTCATTTTCATAAATCTGGAATGTGCATCAAATGGACCGTAATTAAACCAATGCCCAAGATGTAATTTATCTCCGGATGGATAAGGAAACATACATAAGTTATAATATTTTGGTTTATCTGAGTTCATATCAGTAGAATAGATCTTATTATCCTCCCAATATTTTCTCCACTTCTTTTCTATCTCTTTAAATGGATATGCCATAATCTTACCTTTTTATTAATGTTTATCAAGCGTGCATAAAATACAAAATTATTGGTTTTTAGTAAAGATATTTTTCAAAAGTAAAAAAAAACCCGACAAGTATGCCGGGCTTTTTCATTATTAAAGCAAGTATTATTTAAGAAGCATCATTTTGTGTGTGAACACTTTATCATTGAGTTTCATAGAATAGTAATAGATACCACTTACTAAACTTGAAGCGTTAAATTCAACAGAATGATAACCTCTGTCCATTCTTCCATCAACTAATTTTGCAACAACCGCACCTGCAGTATTGTAAACAGTTAAATTAACATTTCCTTCAACTGCTGTACTGAAATTAATAGTAGTAACAGGATTGAATGGATTTGGGTAGTTCTGCTCCAGAGCTGTAATTAAAGGAATATTACCATCTATACCTGTTGGATTGATTTTTACTTCTTTAGAAGCAGATCCTTCGTTCGAATCAACATCAACAGCAGTAACTTTATAATAATAATAACCATCAATAGTTCCTGTAGGAGCAACATCTACATAAGTAGCTGGATCAGTAGCCAGAACAGTTCCTATTGGAGTTCCGATAGTAAAATCCTCTGTAAGACCTCTATATACATTATAGTAGTCAATATCATCTTCAACTCCAGGGATCCATTCTAAGATAATGTTGCCTTCACCGCCTCTACCCGTCAGCCCAAGAGGAGCTAATGGTGCATCGACCAGTGTATAAGGTCCGGTAATTGCACTGATATGGTATACATTTGCCTGATCAAGAGACCATACTACACCTGCATCATTTCCAATACCCAACCAAGATCTTTTAAAAGCAGTATAACCCGGTTCTCCTGTATGACTGGAAACAACTTCATAAAGTATATTAGTAGCAGTTCCGGCTGAAGTATAACCCACATACACATCACCTTCAAGATCAGACAATTCAGCCGAATATGATGTTAGATCGACCCATGTAAGAGCATACGAATCTTCTAACGTTGCACCTTGCACCATGTAAATTGGTGGTATGAGGTCTTCTCCAGGTCCGTTACCTGTATCTTCCCACACATGAGCATATAACGGGTCACTAGGGTATTCTTCAGATATGTAATTTGCAATTGTGAATCCAACAAGATCCGCTTTGTAATGGTCTTTTGTTTCAAGTGGTCCCATTGTAATTCGTTTTGCGATAGCGTAAGCCGAAGCAGTTACATCAGAACCTATGATATCAAGATAATCTGTATATTCATCTCCATTCTCATAATATAGGTAATTACCGAAGATTATCTCATAGTTTTTAGTTTCCATGTAATTAAGATAAGGCGAATTATCAAACGCTGTAATTTTATATGATACTCTTGAGTAAGGTGCTTGAGCAGGTATCGTGTATGAGTACATACCACTAGCACCGGATGCAGGGTCAGATATTACTTCCATTTCAGGTCCACCATCAACAGAATATATAAGCTTACTTTCACTGATTCCAGAAGGATCTTGAAGATCTACAGTCACTACATACGGATCAGTACCAACAACTAAAGGACCTGTCTCATAGTAAGGAATTGGCCATGAATAGTCCTGATTATAAGAAGCAATTTTAATATCGTCTATATGCATACCATCAGTTGTGACATAAAGATCAGAAACAAAATAGAATCTGAATTGAACTGCTGCCTCATGTGCCAAAGCACCAAGATTAATTGTCTGGAATTCCCAGTCACCACCTTCTCCGTTAAATACAGCGACCTGTATCCATGTCATACCGTTATCAGGTGTAGCCTGCAGATAAACATAATCAAAATCTTTTTCAAGATCTATCTTTGCCCAAAAGAACATTGTAGCTGCTTCTGCACTACTTAGATCAATAGCTTTAGTCCATAATGAACTTATTACCTGATCATCATAGTTGCCTCCGGGACTATCTGTCATTGAATGAGTAGGAGAATAAGAAGTTTCATCAGTTACAGCCCATGTTGTTCCTGAAGGATATATCCAGTTAGCAGGATCATAGTTAGCATCAAAATCATCAAAGAAAACTATAGCTCCGTCAAGCCATTTGACCTGATATTCTTCAGAGTTTGTGATATTACCTTCAACATCAGCTACTGAGAAAGCAACTTCTGCGAAAGTTTCGGTAGCCTCAGCCGGAATAATTCATACATACATATAATCATTGATTTTTGAAGGAGTCATTGTTACAGGAACTGAAGTTGCAAAATCATCTTTACTGTAATAACCCGTACAACTAGATATTGCGGATTCGTCAGAAAAGTATAGTTTTAAATTCATGTCATCAGTCACAAATACCGGATCTCCATAATCGAATAGATTAATTACAGGTATTCCGTCATCATATACGAATTCAATGTTATAATCCGTACTCGTGCCTGATAAACCTCCAATATCAGTAAGATCAAAATTTATTGTTCCTGAAGATACTGAAGCCATTGCCGGGATAGTTCCTGTCCAGTATTCAGTTCCACCTTTTGACTGAGAAAAATCCACATCAACTATAGTAGTTCCACCGTCAAATGTATAATGTCCAACAACTGAAGCTACTCCGGTAACGTCATAAATATCGAGTATTATCAACATATCATTATTAAGATATGCACCCACAACCGGGGATAGAGCTTCATTTGCAATAATTGAAGTTATAGAAGGAGCTTCATAATCATAAAGAACCTCTATATCATCTATATACCATTGGCAACCGTAATCACCTGTATAATGGAAACCTAATTGAATATCCTGGCCGGCATAAGCCGACAATGTCGCTGATCTGTAATAGAAATCACCATCAATTATATTTGCAGCCACAAATGCTGCATCTTCAGCCCATATCTGAGTAAAAGTTGCTCCGCCATCTACCGTTACACAGATCTCATTAATACCGTTCATATACTGTGTCCAATAAACAGTTTCCCAGAAATTTAAAGTAGCAGAAGGATCAGGAGGAATAGATATCACAGGAGTTATTAACCAGTCATCCTGTGCACCGCTATCATCCAAATGAGTAGCTGACTTTGAACCACTATGAGCAAATCCTCCGGTAACAGGTGAACCTTCGACCCAGCCAGCTCCTGTTGTAACTAATGTCCATCCACTTGGAGGGAAAGAAGTATTTTCAAAATCCTCAACAAATAAAGGCAGGTCTTTAGACCACATGATATTGTAGTTATTTGACCATACTGGTGTATTGATCCCATCATCCAGATTGAACTTTACAATCCCGGTTGTTCCATCGGGCTGACCGGGGATAGTACCAGTAAATGTATAACTGCCTTTAGCTGAGATCATATTGAAATCAGTCCATGTTGATCCGCCGTCAAGAGAATATTGGGAGGACATTGGTGAAGTCACCGGATTCTGATCATGAACTGTGAGAGTAAGGTTCATATCAAAGTCCTGAAAGCAATCAGTTCCGGTTAAGTCTCTTGCATTCGGAGGATAAATATCTGCACCTGAGTAAGGCTCCAGGTATACATAATTGAAATTTTCGTAGTATTTACCACCTGTAGCAGTCCATTGATCCCATCCACCTGCACCGTCACTTAAATAACTGTGACAAGGTTCAACCTGGTCCTGAGCGAACTGTCTTGGATATCCTCCGGTTACGGGAGCAATTGAAAGCCAGAAATCATCTGTCATAACGATCGGTGTGTCAAGTAGCACTTCGTTATATCCTTCCACAGAAGAAACAACAGCAGATTCCCATAATAATGTTACACCATCCTTAGCGTAAACTTTGTAAGTGAATTCTTCTCCGATGTCAAAAAGATAAGTGTCAACACCATGAAGAATCGAGGGATACTCAATTGTAAAATCATCAATTTGATAATACGTTGCTCTTTCCATCGGAACCTGCATTACCCATCCAGAGCCGGATTGCGCATAACTATACCAAACTGTATCCTTGCTTGCAATTCTTGGTTTAATTTCCATTCTTTCTGCATTGGAATGCCAGTCAGCAGCAAAGATGCTTGCAGCAAACAGTGCCAACATCAGGGCTAAAATTTTCCTCATCAAACTTCCTCCATTAATTAGATAGATTTCTTTTCAGGGATAAAATACAAATTAATAATATCTTAGTAAAGAAAAAAAAACCCGACAAGAATGCCGGGCTTTATGGTAAAGAAAATGTTGTGAAATTATTTGATAAGCATCATTTTCTTAGTTTGGTTCACGTTACCTGATTTTAGGTTGTAGTAATAAACACCACTTACCAGGTTAGAAGCATCGAAAGATACTTTGTGAGAACCTTTAGAAAGGTTTCCGTCAACCAGTTTAGCAACAGTTCTACCC
>JAFGVM010000086.1 GCA_016937995.1 Candidatus Delongbacteria bacterium | reverse complement strand
TTGTGTACACTTCCACAACATTGGCAAAATGGCGCAACGTGATCATCTATGGGTCCGAATGCTTTAGCACAGTTTAATACTTAACCATATGTTTACAAGAAAAAAAGACCATGCCACTTCTAAAACCAATATCATCTCTCCAACCAAGCCAATTGTACATCTCTGAAGAAAAACTTGCAGCAGTAAATACTAAACTCACAAATGATATAAACTCATATGACCCGATCCCAATAAAATTACTCGATAAAAAAATAGTTATCACAGACGGACACACAAGATTGTATGCTCTAAATAAATTAGGTATAAAAAAAGCAAAAGTCATCTGGGATGAAGATGAACTTAACTGGGATCTGTATAAAGTTTGTGTAAAATGGTGTCTAAGTGAAAAAATAACAACGATCTCAGATCTTGACGGGAGAATTTTAAATAGAACCGACTATCAAAAACTCTGGATAGATCGGTGCGAACGCATGTGGACTGATCATAGTAAACTTTAAACTGACCATCTATTGGTCAATTAATTTAAATTAAACCCGACATTTCTGCTTTTGACACATTAAACAATTCTACTTTCACACCATCAAAACTGCACTTTATCATTTTATTTAGTTTAAATATTCATTATTATCTTTGAGTAACATATAAAATTAATTATCTTAAGATCTGTTCTAAAGATACGAGCTTATTATGAAAAATTAAATAAAAGGTATAAAAATGAAAAAAAGCATCATTATCGTAGCATTAATATTCTCCATTGCCTTATTCGCCGAGAATATTATTACTAAAACTCTACCAAATGGAATGCAGGTGGTCGTAAAGGAAAATAAAAGTAACACTTCAGTTGGATTCTTTATGTTCGTAAAGACTGGATCTATCGATGAAGGAGAATATTTAGGAAAGGGATTATCCCATTACCTTGAGCATATTGTTTCAGGTGGTTCTACAACAAATCACACAGAAGCATGGCACTCTGATAAAAGAAAAGAACTGGGAGCTATCTCAAATGCATATACAACTTTTGGTGCAACTGTTTACTATATGCAGGCTGATAAGAAATATGCGGACACTACTTTGGAATTACTTGCTGATAATATAGTAAATTGTGCATTTGACTCAACTGAAGTAACGAGAGAGAAGGATGTAATTGTAAAAGAATTTGTTTACCGGGTTGCATCTCCTATGGCTAAAGTTTATAACAAAATGAGAGCAAGAACTTTCCTTACTTCTAATGTGAAAAATGAGGTTATCGGTGACATTGAGATATTCAAAAAGAACACCAGAGAAGATATGATGGATTATTACAGTAGAAGATATATGCCTAACAATATGATATTCGTAGCTGTAGGTGATCTTGATGTAGATGAAACAATGAAAAAGATAGAGGAAACTTTCAAGGACTATGAAAGAGACGTTCTTGTTCCTGTATATCAACCTAAAGAAAGAATTCGCCCTGGCAATATTAAATACGTTGATGAATTTGCTATTCAGCAACCACGAGCATTTATTACTAAACTTATTCCTCCTGCAGAATCTGATGATTTTGCAGCTATAACAATGGCATCTCAGATCTTGTTTGAAAAAAGAAATTCCCCAGTACAATATAATCTTGTCGAAGTAGAAAAACTTGTAAACTGGATATATGGATACTTTAACGATGGTGGTCATTTTCCAGAGACTATGATCCAGTATGTATTTGAAACTAAAGAGACTAAAAATTTAGATACAGTAGTTCGAAGAATTGATGAGATAATAGCTGAAGTTGCAAAAAAAGGAATTACTCAAAAGCAGATCGATGAAGTTATCACCAGAGAAAAAGCTCAGAAAATTTTAACAACTCCTGCATTAGACGATGAAGCTCAGGAAATAGGTTGGAATATGATGGTTTACGGAGTTCCTGATATATTTGATATGCATATAGCTCAATATGAAGCTTTAACTCCTAAGAAGGTCACAGACGCAATAAAAAAATACTATATCCCTGATAATAGAGTTATCTACTTTGCAGTACCTGAAGGACAAAAATCAAGCATACAGGATAAGACGATAGAAGTCGTTAAGTCTAATGTCGAAAAGATCATGGTCGATGATGATATTACTTTACTTTACAAGCAGAATACTACTGATCCAGTTATTCAGGGAGAAATATTCCTGCCGATATCTTCAGATTATGAAACGTTAGAAAATGTCGGGACTTTCCAGTTCTTAATTGATAACATGTATAGTGGTGGCACCAAAGACTATTCTTCAATGGACTTAACTTCCTGGATGGAAGACCATGCGATACAATTAAATGCAAATATCTCCCCTAACGGAGTTTATGTTAGCTTCAAATGCATCAAAGAAGATCTTGATGAGCTTCTTAAAAGATTTTACAGCATTATGAACGATCCTGAATTTGATGAAAAAGAATTAATACTTGCCAAAGAAAGAGAAGATGCTTCATATAAAAGAAGTATCAGCAGCCCAAATCATGCTTATGATGAATTCAGATCATCAATTCTTTACAAAGGTCAAAAATCAGGTGTTACTGCAAAAGAGAAAAACGATATTTTGCAAAATATTTCCAGAGATGATCTCAAAAATATGTACAAAAAATATGTTAAAGCAGAAAGTATAATAGTTACACTATTCGGGGACATATCAAAAGATAAGGCAGAGAAATACGCTAAGAACATAAAGAACAATATCCCTGATGGAAAAATTAAAGGGGAAAAGATCCCGTTGGTAGTACCTAAATTAAATGATACATTTGTTGATGAATGCGAATTTGAGCAGGTAAATGTAGTAATTAACTTTCAAGCTCCATTACAGGGAGATCCTGAATATTTTTCTATGACAGCTTTAAATCAAGTTATGGCTAACGGTTTCTCAGGTAGACTTATGAAGGCTACGAGAGTTGATAATGACCTCGTATATTCAGCATATTCATATTATTCAGGAACTAAGGACTACGGATTTTACAGGATCGTTGCTCAGACTTCTTTAGGTAAAAAAGATGAACTTGTCAAAGTTCTTAAACATGAAGTTCAAAGATTGATCGATGGTGATATAAGTCAAGAAGAGATCAATCTGTCTGTAGAAGGTTATGCAAAGATGCTTGACGGGTATTTTACCGATAATCAGTTGGTAGGTACTATGACAAGGTATGAATCCTTGGGTCTTGGTTACAATTTCTTGAAGGATCAACTGGTAGATCTTAGAAAAGTAACCCCTGAGCAAATCAAAGCTGTTGCAAATAAATATCTTAATGATGCCGCTGTAATTATTTCTCAACCTTCCGCTGATGTAAAGAGAGTAGTTGAATAGATTAAATTTAATAAAGAAAGAAGGGCAGATCACAGATCTGCCCTTCTTTTATGTTGTAATTGCGAACATCAAAACGATGTATGGCAATCTCTTATTTACTCACAACATGATTTTGCATGCTAATTGTCTTAGGGGTCTCCTTAGTTGCGTTGGTCGCTGTCACAAAATAGAACATCCTTGGATCAGCTGTAGATACAGTCCACTCTTCTCCGTTGAAAGAGCCCGATCCATCTAAACTGAACGTTCCGTAAGGATCATCTGAAGAATAGACAGCATAACCTGACGCCCCTGAAACAGCATCCCAGGTAATTGTCACATCGCTTCCGTCATATGCTAATACTACATTACCCGGTGCAAGAACAGGGATCCTTCCCTCCCACTCAAAGTAAGGATATCCACCGTTAAGACTTGCATGAATATTCCAGTAGTCATCAGCTGCTACATCATCATTAGGATCTCCCACGAAGTCCCAAGGAGTGGTCAGACCTACTGTAGCTGTAGCGGTATATGTTGAAACATCCTGCATTTCAGCAGTAGATTTACCGGTTGCAGTACCCCCACTTGTACTCTGACCGGAAGTTTCTATATCCCAGAAACTATCACTGATGGTTCCCGTATTCCCTCCTGAAAATCCCCGGTTAACAGGATCTGTTGCATCTTCATAATATACTGCACCTATAGAATAGCATCTTTGTATAGTTCCTAATCCATTGTAACCTATAAAACCTGCTACAAATGTTCCTGTGTTCCCGGTTATTCTTGTAACATCAACTTTTGAATAACAATCAGAGACCGTAGCACCATTTGAGTATCCTAAAAATCCACCTGTATAGCTATTTGATCTAATAGTTCCTGATACGAAACAATTTGAAATTTCACTATTACTGTAACCTGAAATAGTTCCTGAGTAAACAGTTCCGCCATTTGCATCTATATCAACCAATCCTAAGTTTTTTATAACTGAATTTGTATAAGCGACACCAAAAAGACCGGAATACTGAAGGCTGGTATCGAAGTACAAATTAGATATTTTGTGGTTATCACCATCATAGCTTCCGGTAAAATAAGGACTTGTATATCCTATTGGTATCCAACCGTCCCCACCATTCCAACCAGTAGTTTCAGATGCATCTATATCGTCGGTTTGTAAAAAATAATAACCTGTCAAAAAGTTTCTCACATTATCAAGCTCAGTCAAATTTGATATTAAAAACGGCTCAGACTCTGTTCCCATACCTCCTGCAAAGCCCGAAATAGGATCATGAGCTATTCCCTGCCAGCTAAGGAAAGGAAATGCATTATTATCTGCATAATTCATTCCCCAAATATCTTCAACACCGTTAGCACTTTCATCCTGAAAATCCCAGGTTGCATCTGTAAATGTTGATAAAGTTCTCATCTCATTCGTGGTTAATCCTGTAGCAGTACCCGCTGTAGTGGTCTGTCCGGACAATTCAGTGTTCCAAAAATTATTAGTCATAGTGATTCCGGTACCTACAGCACCTACAAAACCCCTGTTTCCGGGATTTGAACTATTAATTGTAACACTTCCCGTAGAGTAGCAGTTTATTATTGGTGTGTTATATAATCGTCCGCAAAAAGCACCTATATTCAATCCTGACACTGCAGTTGAAATCACATCAGCATACGAATATGAATCTGTAATGAAAGACCCTGTTCTTGCGTAACCGGCTAATCCACCAAGATAATCATATGCAGAAGAAACTGTTCCTTTAACATAACATCCTGATATTGTTCCCTGGCTGTAAGGAGCTAATCCAGCTGTGTATGTTCCTCCGGTAATATCAACATTTTCAAGTCCCAGATCTTTTATTTCACTTCCCGCATTTGTTACACCAAAAAGCCCAATGTTATTAGTGGTCCTGTCAATAAACAGGTTTGAAATTGTATGCCCCTGACCATCATATTTTCCACCAAACCCACTTATAGGAGTCCAGCCTGCACCAGAGTCCCAACCTGTAGTTGGCGAGGCATCAATATTTGCGATCTGGATGAAACATGCAGACAAATAGTATCTTACGTCATCTAATTGATCTAAGGTTGCTATCTGATATGGATTAGCTTCAGTTCCTGAACCATCTGCAAAAGCATTCAGTGCGTCATTTATTGTAAATACTGTAGCTGCATCAATTGAGAACATTGAGGTCCTTGGAGATGAAGATGTATTAAAACTTGCACCATCAACTTCCACCCATCCAAGTGTTTTAGGATCCGTTTCAACTATTTGCACAAGATCATCATCAATTTCCGGGCCTGACTCTCTTATTTCTCTGTCTGAACGAGTTGCAGTTTTGCTTGAAGAATTCTTTAATATTCTCTTCTGAGAAACTACATCATTATAAGAATCATCACTTTTTGCCGGTTCGTACTTCCAAACTTTAAGATCGGCCAGAGTATTACCATTGTCTTCATTTGAAAGCCAGCTTGAAGTAACATTCCTGGTACCTGTAAAACCAACAGAAGTACCTAAAGTCCATTTTCTTTCGATACCATTTGAACCATAAATGTTAACATCACTTCCGCTTCCGGATTCTCTTGTCACTGTAGCAGTACCAAGATTATTTCCTGAGTTTGTAATAGCAAACCCGATGTTTCCAAAATTTGAAGTTCCAGTACCGATCAGTCTGCTGGCAACCACCGTTCCCACTACATAAGAAGTTGCACTCTCTCCGGACAGATTGCCATTCAAAGTCTGATCAAGAGTTACTGAATTTGCTCCTGTGATAAGATTTCCACTCACAAAATCAAGGTTACCTGTAATATTAAGACCGCTGTTTATATACAGATCACCTGAGGGTTTATCTACCGTAACATTACGCAGTACATATACATTTGTAAGATCAGCATCACCAGAACCGACAAAATACAATCTTGAACCTGGATCAAAAGTGATCGTAGGATACTTGGGTACATCTTTTACAAGATCGATCTGAAGCCCACCGCTGATATAAACATCGGAAGCCCCGAAATTGATAGTACAGTTAGGATCTACTACTATTGTCGCATGCACAACAGACATGGTCCATAGAAGCAGAAGCAGTAGTTTGTACTTCATAAATTCCTCCTTAATTTATTCTAATTTATTTCATTAATTAAGTTATATCTGTGATTTCTGTCACTCTTTTCTAAATTCACAGTTTAATCCTCTAATTTTCATCCTTTAATTTTCTTTCAATCTTTTGAATATGGTCTTCTATACCCATTTCTTCCGTTTTACCATATGCTTCAGGGTGTAAATAATAACCTTTTTCATTCTTACTTTTTTCAACTTCTGCTTTCATTGGATTTTTTTGAGCATATTTATCATTTCTGATACCGGTGATCTGCCATGATACTTCCATTCCTTCTGAACCACCTGCAATTTCAAAACTATTGTTATCAATTTTTTTTGAAATATATAAATTAGGTCCGGGTGCTCCTATGGCTGTAAGCTGATACCTGAAATTTTTATTTATTTCTTCTGTCCAATCAGGCAATATAACTTCAGCAGCACCATTATGACCGAGAATTACATTACCATGATAAATATTTGTCATTTGATCACTCGAAATATCTGAGTGGTATAAAAATTTATTTTCCGGATCGAGTGGATGATCGATCTTAATTTCATCTGCTGATTTTGAAACAGTTCCACCTACATAAACATTTCCTACAAAATACCCTGACCAGTTAGTTCCAGTGCCACCAGAAGTTCCGTACACTCCAACATTCCTTACAGCTCCCCCATATCCGTATCCATAAACACCGTAAGTAAAATCATCTGCTGAAGTATAAGCATAGCCATAAACTCCCCTGTAATCGCTAAGAGAATATAAACCATAACTTGAGCTTGGTGCTGTATTAATTCCGACATTGCCGTTAAATCTTAAAGTGTTTGCGCTGAAATCACCCCAGATCAAAGGTGTTGAGGTGTCTGAATTATCAATATACAATCTATCTGAACCGGTTTCATTATAACCTGCTTTGTAACCTAAAAAAACATTCCTGGAACCTGTTAAATTATTATAACCTGCAAAACATCCTAAAGTTGTGTTACTTGAACCTGAAGTATTTTTGTAAAACGTAGTTCCTCCAACAGCAGTGTTAAAATTACTGTTATTTTCCTTACCCGTAAGGCTACCAATAAAAACATTCGCTGTTCCATTGTAATTCATTTCACCAGTTTGCTGACCTACATAAACACTATGCATACCTTCTATATTTGAGTACCCCGACTTAACACCGATAAATACATTCGAACTACCATATCCAGGATCATCTGACTCAGTATTAAATCCAGCAAGATTTCCGATGAATATATTTTTATCTGTATTTTTGCTGTTAAAACCGGTACTATCTCCAATAAAAATGTTATCTGTTCCCCAATCATTCCAATAGCCACTAGAGTTTCCAAGGAAAATATTATTCATTCCTCCCCAATAACTGTATGGTGTCGTATGAATTCCCGCATTTAAACCGATAAAAAGATTTTCAGGGCTAAATTGCGTGTATTGATCTCCTGCCTCACCTTCACGAAGTGTAGTGGATTGTGTTCCAACCTCCATAACATTTACTGTTCCTGATTTTTTTGAAGCTGATGTTGTAACTGCAAACGATCTTGACAAGCCTTTGTTTTTACTGTTATCCAGATTGATCTTAGCTTCAGTAGAACTTATGACCATCATTGTATCACCGTTATTTATAACCCTTAAACCATCGTCTGAAATCGAGAATACAGGCTGTCCACTGTTATCTTTAATTTCAAAAAGAGTTTCTGCGCTTAGAGAAGCTATAACAATTAGCATCAAAATAAATTTTACAATCTTCATATTTTATCCTTTTCCTCAATATTAAATTTTTATTTATTGTTGCCAAGCAAACCAGTCAAGTGACAATGTCTGTCCCCATATTCCACCCGGACTGTCGACTCTGTATATGTTCACCTGAAAAGATGTTGTTGTTATATTTCTAGTCGTTACTGCGAAAGTATCAGTAAAATTCTGTCCTTTTGGTGTTACATTAACTTTAGGAGTTGTTGTAAAGGCTGTAGGAAATGTAATTGTGACAGTTTTAACTCCACCTGTTGAATTTACACCTGCAGAATAAGTACCTGCCTGTGTCTTTGAGATATTAGTTCCTCCACCAACCTGAATATATCCATCAATATAAGCATGAGATG
The DNA here is from genome assembly GCA_016937995.1 of Candidatus Delongbacteria bacterium. Lineage (GTDB taxonomy): Bacteria > UBA4055 > UBA4055 > UBA4055 > UBA4055 > WTAK01. The sequence goes on along the minus strand of JAFGVM010000086.1, from coordinate 6,160 downwards.
TGACCCAAAGTGCATCATTGACAGTGAAAGCGTACTGCTTTGATGTTGAAGCAGTACTACTACCCTGATAAACGTAGTTTGTCGGAACTGCATCCGTCCCGGGATTTGTTAATATCTTGAAATATGCTCCGTTCATAAATAGGTTGCCTGTGGTGGTAAGTTCTCCGTTGATCTGGACCAAATCATTATCGAATTCTCCATATATCAGCGGAGCTGCAGAATCAGAATTTTCAATATAGAGTCTATTGGATGCTGTTTCGTTATATCCTGATTTATATCCAAGGAACACACTGTTTGATCCTGCATTACTATATCCTGACTGCATTCCTATGAATGTATTATAGTTTCCCGTATTATTGTAACCAGCATGATATCCATAGAAAGCATTATACCCACCTGTTCCGTTATTCTGACCCGAACCGAATCCGACAAAAGTGTTATAGTAGCCTGATGTTTTTGACATTCCTGAACTTGATCCTATATATGTATTTTGATTACCTGATGTTTGGGATGATCCTGCCTTATAACCGATCATTGTATTATCATTCGAATACAGCTGGTTCGAATTACCTGACCATCTTCCGACAAAAGTGTTATTATCTCCATGTGTATTATACAAACCAGTCTGTTGACCGATAAAAACATTGGATGAACCGTCTGAATTATATGCTCCTGCATCTGTGCCTAAAAATAAATTTGCATCACCGCTACTATTGGTAAAACCCGCATTATGCCCAACGAACATATTATTACCGGCAGTATTATTTTTTCCGCTATCATGACCGATGAAAAAGTTATAAGTCCCTATAGTATTGGTGTACCCAGAATTATTACCTATGAATAAATTTTCGCCCCCGGTACTATTATTAAATCCCGCTTTATCACCGATCATAATGTTATAATTACCTGATGAATTATTAATCCCACTTTCATTGCCTAAAAAAACATTTTGGGTACCTGTAGAAAAAGCTCCCGAATTTAATCCTATAAAAATATTATCAGGTCTGAAATTAGTATATTGATCTCCCTGTGTGCTTTCTCTCATAATTGTTTGGTCTGTTGTAACTTCTAATACATTTGTACCGTTTGCTTTTGATGCTGAAGTTGTAACACTGAAAGATCTGGACAACCCCCTGTCCTTACTGTTATCCAGATTGATCTTAGCTTCAGTTGAACTTATTACCATCATTGTATCACCGTTATTTATAACCCTCATTCCATCGTCTGAAATCGAGAATACAGGCTGTCCACTATTATCTTTGATCTCAAAGAGAGTTTCAGCACTTAAGGATATAATACATACAAAGATGATGAGAGCTATTTTTTTCATAATACGGAATCCTATTTATTCAAAATATTTTTAATTTCTTCAATCTCTGATTTTAGCTTATCGATCTGTTCCTGCTGCTCCTTTATAGCCTGAATTGCAACTACACTTAGACCGGCATAATCCATTGTATATGCATCAGCTTCTTCGTTATACATAACAAATTCAGGAAACAGTTTTTCGACTTCCTGAGCTATCAGCCCGATATACTTACCATCATTATTTTTCTGAGAAATAAAATTATACCTCTTAGGTTGAAGAAGCATCACTTTATCCATCACTTTTGTTAATTCCTCTATATTTTTTTTGAATCTCTTATCTGATGAGGAGGTATAGACACCTGAAGTTAAATCCCATGTTCCTCTTAAAGTAGTATTATACCACAACGTAAGGTTGTCTACTGTGGATTGATAAAAATGCCATGAGTCAGTATTGCTATTGTAAGAAGATTGGATGAATAATCCATTTGTTGTTTGTCCCATTGGATGAATAACAGACGCTCGTGTCCCAGTTATCGTTGCATCTCCAATTACATTAACCCCTCCATTAAGATCTGTTTGTCCAGTTACATCCAAATGATTTAATGACGTTTGGTTTTTAACACTTATATCTGCATTAAATCTAACATAATCACTATCAAAATCTCCGTAGATCAATGGTTGTGTTGTACTTGAGTTATCGATATACAATAATTCTGAACCTGTTTCATTGTAACCTGCCTGATAACCTATAAATACATTTCCAGTTCCGGTATTGTTATTATAGCCACTTTGATAACCAAAATATGAATTATCTGATCCAGTTGTTGTAGAAAATCCACTCTGAGTTCCGAAGTAAGAGTTATTACTATACGTATTCGAACTTACCGCAACACCATAACCAGCCTGATAACCAAATAATGAATTTGAAGAACCTGACGAATAATTCCACTTTCCGCTAAAAGCTCCATAACAGGAATTAAAACTACCACTCTGATTTGCTGCTATAGACTCATTCCCCATAACAGTGTTATAGTCTCCTGTAGAAATACTTGCTGCTGAATTACGTCCAAAATATGAATTCCCATATCCGTCTGTATTGGACATACCGCTTGCCTCTCCTACAAAAGTATTACCCCAACCAGTTCCATTGCTTGTCCCGGATTCATAACCTATAAAAACATTTCTCACACCAGAAATATTCTGAACACCTGATCTATACCCCAAAAAAACGTTTCGATCTCCATCATAATTGTTATAACCAGCTTGATAGCCGATGAAAACATTCTCAATTCCGCTATAATTTTTGTATCCTGATTCCTGTCCTATAAAGCAATTCTTATGCCCATTATAATTTGAAAAACCCGATTTATACCCGGCAAATACATTAGCAGCCCCTGAAACGTTTACTCCACCACTTAAATTCCCCAGAAAGACATTGCTTTCGCCTGAAGTTTCTCCTGCAGGAACTGTACTTATTCCAGAATTCAAACCTAAAAATATATTTTCAGGGCTAAAATCTGTATACTGATTTCCTCCGACACCTTCTCTCATCTGAGTATTTACATTTGATACTTTAAGAAAATTAGTAGCCACACTCTTCTCTTTTAAAGCTGTCTGGCTTGACACACCAAATCCCGCTCCTGCATCACTTATCCAGAACCTTGTACTGTCAGGGGTGAGTCGCATTAGATCGTTACCGTCCCCTTTTGAAGCAGATGTTGTCACACTGAATGATCTGGACAAACCTTTATCTTTACTGTTGCTGAGGTTCGCTCTAATTTCAGACGCACTGATCACCATAAGTGTATCACCCAGGTTGAAAACCCTTAACCCGTCATCGGATATCGAGAATACCGGATCACCGCTATTATCTTTTATTTCGAATAAAGTCTCAGCACCTAGCATGCTGAATAATACTATTGACACTAAAAATATCTTTCTCATATGTTGTCCTATTTTCTTAAAAGCATTTTAATTACTTCTATCTCTGATTTTAATAATTCGATCTCGGTTTTTAATTTTTTGTTATCTTCTTTCAATAATTCAATATCTCTGTTGTCAGCGACATCACTATCACCTTTGCTTTGCACACAAAATTGACCCATTGCATCGACATATACGACTTTTTTACCGTAGGTAGTATTTCTATAGTATACGTCAGGGGCAAATACTGGTCCGGTTACCCATAGAGCATCCTTAATTGCAAATGCATAACCTTTTGAAGTAGAGCTTGGTGCTCCTTGATAAACATAGGAAGTAGGATCTGCTGCTGTCCCGGGATTGTTCAATATAACAAGGCCGTTATTATCTGTAAATACGGATGGTGTCGTCAAAGTCCCTGCCAACGACACATTACTATAAGTTATAATTGATCCTTGAACTGTAGCACTGCCTGTAGTAGTTAAATTACCACCTATGCCTGTGTTTCCCGTAGTTGTAAGAGTGCCACCCAATGAAGTGTTCCCAGTCACATTTAGGGTTCCATTCACAGTCAAAGCATTTGACGAGAAATCACCGTATATCAGTGGTGTAGTTGTATCAGTATTGTCAATTGCTAATTTATTAGATCCTGCAACATTAACATTGCTTCCTATAAAAACGTTATTATCTCCGTAATTATTACCTTTTCCGGTAAAATATCCTAAATAAACATTATTATCTGCTCCAATGACATTCCAGCCAGCCCAAGTACCTAGAAATGTATTATTGCTTCCATTATTACTAGCTCCTGCAGTCCACCCCATATATGTATTGTATGAACCTGTAGTATTATTCGCTCCTCCAAGATTACCAATAAATGTATTTGCAGCTCCACTGGAATTATCTTTACCTGCCGAGGTTCCTATGAAAATATTAAATGCTGACTCATTGCTCATACCAGCTTCATTACCAATATTCACGTTCCCCATACCTGAATTGGCCTTTCCAGCATCATTACCGATACTTACGTTATAGCTTCCCGTTGAGTTTGAATAACCCGCTCTGGTTCCGATAAAAACATTATCTGTTCCTGAAGTAGCTGAATAACCGGCTTGAAAACCGAAAAATGAATTATTTTCACCCGTGTCTGCCAAATAACCAGCTTGAAGACCATAAAATGAATTATGATGACCTGTAGTATTCGACATTCCCGCCTGATATCCTGTAAAAGTATTTACATAACCTGAAGTATTATTAGCACCAGCTTCATTGCCTAAAAAAACATTATACCTGCCCGAATAAATCGGATCAGGTACCCCAAGTGTCGTTGATGCGCCAGAATTCAATCCAATGAACATGTTATCCGGACTAAAGGCTGTATACCTCCCAACTCCATTCGCTCTCATTGTTGTTGATCTAGTGCCAATATTAGTTGAATCGGTCGTAACTTCCAATACATTTGCATAACCGGATTTTGACGCTGAAGTTGTTACACTGAATGATCTGGATAATCCCCTGTCTTTGCTGTTATCCAGATTTATTTTTGCTTCTGTTGTACTGATCACCATCATTGTATCACCGTTATTGATCACTCGCATACCGTCATCTGAGATAGAAAATACCGGTTCGCCACTGTTATCTTTTATCTCGAAAAGTGTTTCTGCGCTTATTGTTAAAACTCCGATTATTAAGAAAATAATTATATGTCTCATTCCTTCTCCCTTTTTTCGGTGATCAATTTATTTGTCAGTTTTTATTTCTAATTCTTCTATTCTTGCTTCAAGTTTTTCAATTATTTCCTGTTGTTCCTGCACTGCTTTGATCAATGGAACAACAAATTCTGAGTATCTCAGACCGTATTGATCATCTTTATTCCCGGGTTTATCCAAACCGGTAAAATCATACCCGCTTTCTTCTGCTGCTTTTAATACTTCTTCTGCAAAAAAACCAGATCTTTTTAAGTTCTTACTTCTGTTGATGGAACCTTTGACATCAGTATCATCTGTGTTTTGTTCAATTCCAAGATCCTTATTTATCATCTCAACATCAAGATCGTATGATACAGGTCTTAGTTTCTTTATAAATTCCAAACCGACTATATTTTCATTCACTTCCTTTGAGTAACTTTTTTTGCCCAGTGTTGTCCAACCTACATAGCCTCCAATACTGGTTACAGATACATTTCCCACTCTTACCTGATCATTGGCAGATACTTTTGCTCCATTACCCACAGCTGTGCCATTAGTATATGTAGACACACCTGTTATATCAGCATCATTCCCTAAAAATGTACAGTAAGTATGAGCTCCTCCAGAATTAAATCCTGAATCATAACTTTTATAGCCAATTGAAGTATTATAACCACCTGTCTTATTACCATAACCGGAGTACATTCCTACACATGTATTGTAACTACCGTCCTCACTATTCATCAATGACCACATACCGAGAGCAGTGTTCATCATGCCATGATCACTATTAAGCATAGACTCATAACCAATTGCAGTATTTTGTCCACCCCAGGTAGTTGAACTAAGTGAATAAGCTCCCATCGCTGTATTGGATGGTCCAGTAGATATTGAATATCCTGAATTAGTACCAACAAATATGTTATCATATCCAGTTGAATTACCGTATCCTGCATTGTTACCTATGAATACATTCCTTTGACCTGTATTAATTTGAGTTGTATCAGGAACAGTTTGCCAACCAGCATTTAGGCCTAAAAAAACATTTTCAGGACTAAAATCTGTATATCTGCCATTACTGCCTGCTCTCATGGTAGTAGAATATGTTGCAATATTTGTAATATCTGATGTTACTTCAAAAACATTTGGATCACCCGCTTTTGACGCTGAAGTTGTTACACTGAATGATCTGGATAATCCCCTGTCTTTGCTGTTATCCAGATTTATTTTTGCTTCTGTTGTGC